>JAKFDF010000196.1:0-2378 GCA_036676275.1 Lysobacter sp. | reverse complement strand
CGCGCGCGCGGTTTCGTCGCGGTGGAAAGCCGCCGTGACCTGGGCGGCCACGAACGCATCAGTCTGGGATGTTGCAACCATGAGTGAGCAGAACATGCTGAACGATGACGAACTGCTGCGCTATAGCCGGCAGATCCTCCTGCCGCAGATCGACGTCGACGGCCAGTTGCGTCTCAAGCGCAGCCGCGTCCTGATCGTCGGGCTGGGCGGGCTGGGCTCGCCCGTGGCGCTGTATCTGGCGGCGGCCGGGGTCGGCGAACTGCACCTGGCGGATTTCGATACGGTCGACCTGACCAACCTGCAACGGCAGATCGTCCACGACACCCAGAGAATAGGCCAGAGCAAGGTCGACTCGGCCATGGCGCGGCTGCAGGCGATCAACCCGCAGGTACGCCTGGCGGCGCATCGCACTGCCCTGGATGCCGATTCGCTGGCCGCCGCGGTGGCGGCGGTGGACCTGGTGCTGGACTGCTCGGACAACTTCGCCACCCGCGAGGCGGTCAACGCCGCCTGCGTCGTCGCGCAGAAACCGCTGGTCAGCGGCGCGGCGATCCGCCTGGAAGGGCAGCTCTCGGTGTTCGACCCACGGCGTGCCGACAGCCCCTGCTACCACTGTCTCTACGGCCACGGCAGCGAGGCCGAACTGACCTGCAGCGAGGCCGGCGTGGTCGGCCCGCTGGTCGGCCTGGTCGGCAGTTTGCAGGCGCTGGAAGCCCTGAAGCTGCTGGCAGGGTTCGGCGAACCCCTGGTCGGGCGCTTGTTGTTGATCGACGCCCTGGGGTCGCGTTTTCGCGAGTTGCGGGTCAAGCGCGACCCGGCGTGCAGCGTGTGTGGAGCCGGCAGTGGCGAATGACGCGCCGATCGGCGTATTCGACTCCGGGGTCGGCGGCCTCTCGGTGCTGCGCGAGATCCACGCCTTGCTGCCGAGCGAGTCGCTGCTCTACGTGGCCGACAGCGGCCACGTGCCCTACGGCGAAAAGAGCCCGGAGTTCATTCGCCAGCGCTGCCGAACCCTCGCCGCGTTTCTCCTCGAGCGAGGCGCCAAGGCGCTGGTGCTGGCCTGTAACACCGCCACCGCGGCGGGCGTCGCCGAGTTGCGCGAGCTGTACCCGCAGCTGCCCATCGTCGGCATGGAGCCGGCGGTCAAGCCGGCAGCGGCGGCGACCCGCTCCGGGGTGGTCGGGGTATTGGCGACCACCGGCACCCTGAAGAGCGCCAGGTTCGCCGCGCTGCTCGACCGTTTCGCCGGCGACGTGCGGGTGATCACCCAGCCCTGCCCGGGCCTGGTCGAGCGTATCGAAGGCGGCGAGCTGGACAGCCCGGCGACCCGCGCGCTGCTGCAGGGCTGGGTCGCGCCATTGCTGGCCGAGGGCTGCGACACGCTGATCCTCGGCTGCACCCATTACCCCTTCATCAAGCCGCTGCTGCGCACCCTGGTGCCCGAGTCGGTCAGCCTGATTGACACCGGCGCGGCGGTGGCGCGGCAGCTGCAGCGCCTGCTCGCCGAGCGTGAACTGCTGGCCGCCGGGCCGGCGCAGGACGCACGCTTCTGGTCGAGCGGCGACCCGCAGTGCCTGCAGGCGGTGCTGCCGCTGTTATGGGGGCAAGCGGGCGAGGTTCAGGTGCTGTGACGGCTACTGCTGCGATGCATTAGTCGACTTTTATTTAGATCAAAGATTTCTATACTTCAGGCAGCGCAACACGGACTTCTTCTGATCTGGTGAAAACAAAAGGACGGTGCCATGAACAAGTTGTTTTGTTTGGCTGCAGTTGCGGCCTTGTCTCTGGGGATGGTAACGGTTCAGGCGGCTGATGTGACCTTTGCGGTGGGCCAGTCGGGCGAGTCGACCATGGTCTATCGGCTGGGCACCCAGTTCGATTTCGGTACCTTGCGGCAGTACGACAGCGGTCGCCTGACCGGCTACTGGGATGCCGGCTACACCTACTGGCAGGGTGACGACTCGTCCAGCAACCACAGCCTGTCGTTCAGCCCGGTGTTCGTCTACGAATTCGCCGGCGATACGCTCAAGCCCTATGTCGAGGCGGGCATCGGCCTGGCCGCCTTCTCCAGTACCGAACTGGAAGACAACGACCTGGGTTCGTCCTTCCAGTTCGAGGATCGCCTCGGCTTCGGCCTGCGTTTCGCCGGCCAGGAAGTCGGCCTGCGCGCGCTGCACTACTCCAACGCCGGGCTCAAGCAACCGAACGACGGCGCCGAGGCCTATACCCTGCACTACCGGCTGAGCTTCTGAGCTGCATCGAGCAGAGAAGACCGGGTCCTGGCCCGGTTTTTTAATGTCTGCAGCAACCGGCGCTCAACGATAGATGCCCGGCATGCCGCGGCGTTCGTCCAGGCACTCGGCGGAGGCCATCGCGAA
>JAKFDF010000195.1:0-2179 GCA_036676275.1 Lysobacter sp. | reverse complement strand
GCGCAGGCCGTGGCCTGCGTCAATCCATTCGGCTACATGCGCTACGTCGACGGCGCTTTCGAGTGGCACCGCCTCGGCCGATAGCTGCGTGGGACACGTGGTTTCGGCGGTATGGCCCCATGGGCCGGGGGGTAGTCAAGCCAGGCGCTCGACTCGACTACCTCCGATTCCATATCCGGCCTTCCCCAGGCCGGACTAATAGCTCGCCATCCGCGCGTGCCGTGCATGCGATCGGGATGCCTGTGCATCGCGCGTTCCCATCGCGTCGCGGCGGCCCTGCGCCCGGACGATCCGGCCACCGGGAAGAGTGGGATGGGGCCGTCAACTGGCTGGTTTGACCGGCTCCGTCTCTTTTGCCGCGGGCGCGCCGTGCGCTCCGAAGATCGCATCGTGCTGCGACGCCTGCTCCGGCGATTCCGGCCGGCCCGCCGCATCCAGACCCTCGACACGGGCGCCCGCGAGTTCGTCGCGATCGCCCCCGGGCGGGGGCGGGCCTTCCAGGCGGATGCGCAGGCCGAGGTCGGTGCGCGAATCGGCGTTGTCCATCGCTTCGTCGTAGCTGATCCGGCCGGCGGCGTAGAGCCGGTAGATCGATTCGTCGAAGGTGAGCATGCCGAGTTCGAAGCTCTGTTTCATCGCATCGCGGATCGCGGCGATCTCGCCCTTTTCGATGAGCTCGGCGACGAACGGGCTCCACAGCAGGATTTCCACGGCCGGCAGGCGGCGGCCGTCGACGCCGCGCAGCAAGCGCTGCGAGATCACCGCCTTCAGGTTGAGCGACAGGTCGACGAACAGCTGGTGGTGGGCGCTGTCGGGAAAGAAATTGACGATCCGGTCGAGCGCCTGGTTGGCGTTGTTGGCGTGCAGCGTGGCCAGGCACAGGTGGCCGGTTTCGGCATAGGCGATCGCCGCCTGCATGGTTTCCTGGTCGCGGATCTCGCCGATCATCAGCACGTCCGGCGCCTCGCGCATGGTGTTGCGCAGGGCATTGGCGTAGCTCCTGGTGTCCAGGCCCACTTCGCGCTGGTCGACGATCGATTTCTTGTGGGTGTGCAGGTATTCGATCGGATCCTCGACCGTCAGGACGTGCACCGCCTGCTGCGTGTTGAGGTGGTCGATCATCGACGCCAGCGTGGTCGACTTGCCCGTGCCGGCGGCGCCGACCACCAGCACCAGCCCGCGCGGCACCAGCGCCAGGTCGTGCAACAGCGGCGGCAGGTTGAGCTGCTCCAGCGTCGGGATCTGGCTGGTGATGAAGCGCACGGCGATCGCCGGGTTGCCGCGCTGGCGATAGACGTTGACCCGGAAGCGACCGACGTCGCCCATGTCGATGGCCAGGTTCATCTCCAGCGTTTCGTCGAACTCGCGTTCCTGCCGATCGCTCATCGCCTGCAGCGCCAGCGCATCGACCGCGTCGGCGGTCAGCGCCGGCTCGTCGAGCGGGGCGATCACGCCATCGATCTTCAGCGCCGGCGGCGCGCCGACCGAGAAGAACAGGTCGGAGGCCTTGGCGTCCACCATCCGGCGCAGGTAGTCGGGCAGTGCGGCATTCATGTGCGTTTCCTCGCCGCCTGGCGGCAGCCAATGGTCGGGAATGGATGCGATCCAGTGCCGCGGACCGGCGGTCGGTCGCATTCGTGCAGCGCCAGCCTGGACCGATTGCAACCGGTCCGTTCTGATCTGGGTCAACGAACGCCGTGAGCGGCTGCGGCCGCGGCGGCATGGCGGCGCCTGGTTCGCGCGGGCAGGCAAGTCCCGGCTTGCCGGACGGGTTCCCCATCCATGTTGCTGGCCGCTTTCGCGCGCGTTTTGCGTGCGCCAAGTGCGCCCCGCAATGTTAAAAATCCGTTCGTCAAAATGCGGAACTGTGACGCTTGCACGGTTTAACGAGGCGGTATAGCGTGCCGCCACGGTCGGGGATTTGTCGCAGCCCAGCAGCCGTGAGTCAGGGGACTTGCCGCCGCCATGTTCATGGCGGCGGTCCATCAACTTTGCTGGGGAGAACCCAAGATGTCGGATGATTCGAACAACCGCATGCGCACGCACGCGCTGGGCACCGCGATCACGGTCGCGTTGTCGTCGCTGGTCCTGGTTCCGGCCTACGCCGCCAACCGTGTCGACCTGCATGGCCTGAACGTCGCCAAGGTCAACAGCCAGAAGGCGCTGGTCGCCGGAACCA
>JAKFDF010000194.1:0-1852 GCA_036676275.1 Lysobacter sp. | reverse complement strand
GGCCGACAGTTCCAGCCCGCGCCGGTGGGTATCGGCCGCATTGGCATAGATGCTGCGCCCGCCGTCGCTCGAAGCCACCATCAGTTCGTCGCGGGTGCGGCTGTCGAACACCGCGAACGCGAGTTCCCGCCCGTGCCGATGCAGGCGCAGCCCGCCCTCGACGCTGCGGGTGCGCGAGGGCCGCAATGCGGTGTTGAGGCCGCTGGCGCCATCCGGGCGGTACGCCAGTTCCGAGGACGACGGCGTCTCGAAGCCACGCCCCGCATTCGCATACAGCTCCATCGACGCCGTCGGCCGGTACAGCAGCCCGGCGGCCGACGTGGTGAATGCATAGTCGATGCGGCCGCTGTCGTCCGGGTTGCCCGGGGCGATGTAATCGTCGGCCGAACGGAACCCGACCTGGCTGTGGCGCAGCCCCAGCGTCGCCTGCCACCGCGGCATGAACGCCCAACGCGCTTCCGCATACGCGTCGCGGCCGTGGACGCGATCGCGCTGGTCGCGGCGCAGGGCGCCCACGACCCCCAGCGCAACGCCGGCGAAATTCTCGAAGCCGCGGCGCCGTTCGCTCGATTGCTGCCATTCCGCGCCGACGGTGAGGCCGGCCGCGCGCCCCGCGAACGTGCCGTCGAGCGACCAGCGCGCGTCCAGCCCGCCATAGCCGCGATCCAGTGCGATCACGCCGCCGCCGCTTCCGGGCGCGGCCTGCGCCGCGACCGGCACCGACAGCATCTGGAATGTCGAGCGGGCGCCCGCGTAGACGCCGATCGCCAGTTCGCCCCGCGACAACGGCTGCTCGAAACGCGCGCCGACCTGGCGCTGCCGCACCCGCTTGCGGGTGTCGAAGGCCAGGGCGCCCGCGCTCGCGGCACGCGGCGTCGCCAGCGCCTGGGCAAGTGTCAGCCCCTGCGGATCCTGCGCCTCCAGGTCGAGGCTGTTGGAGGTCAATGCGACACGTGCGCCGCGCGCCGTGTCCGTGGTCAGCCGCATCTGGGCGACGTCGCGGCGGGCGCGGCTGTGGTCGCGGAAGCCGTCGCTATCCAGGCGCTCGGCATCGACGCGGTAGCCGCCGCCGGCATGTCGCCACGGCCCGCTCGCGGCCGCGTGCCAGCGCTGCCGGCCATCGCCCGCGGCCATGCCGTCGAACAGGAATGCCGGGCGGTCGGCGGGCGTCGCGCTGAAGAACTGGATCACGCCGCCGGAAGCGTTGCCGTACAGCGCCGAGAACGGCCCCCTCAGCACTACCACCTCCGCCAGCGCACCCAGCGGCACATGCGAGACCTGGCCCTGGCCGTCGGGCATCGACGCGGGAATGCCATCGACATACAGGCGCAGCCCCCGCACGCCGAAGGTGCTGCGAGCACCGAAGCCGCGGATCGTCACCTGCACGTCCTGCGCCAGGTTCTGGCGATCGCGCGCGACCACGCCGGGAACGCGGCGCAACACTTCGGCAACACTGCTGCCCTCGCGCGCCGGCAGTGGCCGTACGTCGACGCTGTCGACCGACGCCGGAGTCGAATCCGCCATCCGCCCGCCAACGACCATCACCGGCGGCAGGTACGTCGGCGGCGGCTGCACCTGTGCATGCGCCGAGCCGGCGATGAAGCACGAAACCACCAGCGAGGTGAGGCCCTGGCGCATCGGACGACGATACCGGAAACCGCAGGACGACTTCTGCATTCGGCACAAAGACGAAGGGCCGATGGCATGCCATCGGCCCTTCGTCCTGCAATGGCGCGCCCGGAAGGATTCGAACCTCCGACCCCCAAGTTCGTAGCCTGGTGCTCTATCCAGCTGAGCTACGGGCGCAGAAGCGGAATTGTGCGGAATCCGGATCGATTCCGTCAATCCTTGT
>JAKFDF010000193.1:0-9467 GCA_036676275.1 Lysobacter sp. | reverse complement strand
GCCAGCACCGTCAGGCCCGACTCCAGGCGCATCGATTCGCGGGTCACGGCCTGGCGCAGGGCGCGATCGACGAACTCGGAGCGGTTCAGCGACTCGACCAGGCGCGAGCCCTCGTGGCGCTGGTGGTGCGCGGCCGCCTGGGCGGCGTCGAGCGCGATCTTGGAGAACGGCTCGCTGCGCGGCTGCTCTTCCATGTAGCGGATCGCGTCCTGCGCGTTGGTGGTCTCCCAGAACGTGCTGATGACGCGGTCGGCGCCACGGCGCAGGCTCATGTTCTTGAAGATGTTGATGACGATCCAGTAGATCGACATCGCCGACATCACCGTCAGGGTGATGAGCACGGCCCAGGACACCGCGTAGGCGCCGGGGTCGTTCATCATCTCGGTGAGCAAGTGGTCCACGCCCATCTGCGTCAGGGCGGTGGCAGCATTGCCCCCGGTCGCAGCGGCGGCTTGAGTGGTTTCCTGCAGCATGACGCTTACCTTTGGATGTTGTGGTTTGGGTTTTTTGCAGCGGTTGAACTTTGGAAAAGCTCGGTTCTAGTCGGGTCGTAGCGTTTGAATCACCGGATCACGAAATCGACCGGTACCCGGACGCGGCCACCACTTTTCTGGCCGTTACGCATCGCCGGGGTGAAGCGCCAGCGCTTGGCGGCCTTGACCGCCTCGCGGTCCAGGCTGCGATCGCCACTGGAATGCTCGACCTGGACATCGGTCGGGTTGCCGTTGGCATCGACCGTGATCACCAGCATGACCTGGCCCTGGATGCCGCGGCGACGCGCTTCCGGCGGGTAGACCGGCGGGTTCATGTTCTTGGACGAGATGTCGACGCTGGCGCCGATGTCCTGGACCGGTGCCGGCGGCGCCGGCGGTGCCGGCGGCGGTGCCTGGATGTCCATCGGCGACGGCTCGTCGAACACCACCGGCGGCTCCTGCGGCGGCGGCGGGATCGGCGAGGGCTGCGGCGGTGCCAGCTGCTTGATCTCCTGCGGCTTCGGGGGCTCCGGCGGCGGCGGTGGCGGCGGCGGCGGCGGCGGCGGCGGCTCGATGATCACGACCCGGGTGACGTCCTCGTCCTGCTTCTCCTGCCCCGGGGGGGCGACCGGCGCCAGCAGCAGCAGAAGCGCCGCCGCATGGATCGCGATCACGAAGGAGAGGCCGACGATGCGCGGCCAGTTCAGTCCAGCATCGCGATCGTCGTGCTTGTCGCTGGTCGGCAAGGGTTGCGTCATGCGGGGGGAACTCGGGTGTGGCCGGGCGCGGCTGCGCCACGGGAAATGTCGAGCCGCGGCCGTTTCCGGCCGCGGGAACCTCCAAGCTTATACCAATCCGCCCCTGGGTTACCAAGGACCAATGGCGGAAACGAGAACGGTTACCCGCCTCCGAGCAGCTTTCTTGCCGCTGCGGCGTCCTTGACGCCCTTGTCCAGCGCCTGCTGCGCGGCGGCCTTGGCTTCGGCGGGCTTGCCGGCCTCGGCATAGACCTTGGCCAGGTTCAATGCCGCCTCGCCATCGGCCGCCATCGGCGCGGCCCTGCCGTACATCTGGATCGCGGTCGCAAGGTCGCTGGCGTAGTAGGCCTTCTGCCCCAGGACCATGTAGTCCTTGGCCAGTTCCGGGCCCGGCTGGATCACGCCCTTGGCGATGCCGTCGTCGATCATCGCCAGCGCCTGCTTGTCCTTGTCGGCATTGATGTAGCTGACATAGAGCGCCCGGTACTCGCGGGCATCCGTCAACTGTCCCTTGGCCTGCGCGGCGGCCAGCAAGGCGACCGCCTTGTCCGGCTGGTCGGCCTGCTGGTAGGCGGCGACCGCGTTCATGCGGATGCTCTTGTCGTCCGGATGCGCCGCCAGCAGCGCCTCGTAGAGCTTCGCGGCTTCGTCGTAACGCTCCAGGGCCATCAGGATGCCGCCGCGCAGGGTCTGTGCCTCGGGCTTGTCGGATTTGGTTTCGGACAGGAAGCGGTCGAGGCTCTGCAGCGCCTTGTCGTTCTGGCCCAGGCCGTACTGGGTCACCGCCAGGTTGAACATCACGGTGTAGTGGTTGTTGTTGTCCAGGCCGTTGGCGGACAGCGCCTTCTCGAACTCCCGCGCCGCGCTGGCGTCGTCGCCGTTCGCGGCCGCGGCGCTGGCCGCGAGCTGGTGGGCGAACGCCTGTTCGTAGGCGTTCGACGCGGCGTCCGCGGCGATGGCGTTGGCCTTTGCGATGGTATTGGCGTAGTCCTGGGCTTCGAACAGCTTCTGCACTTCCTGCAGCTTCTTCAGCCCCTCCTTGGTCGCGATGGTTTCCGGTTCCTGGCGCGTGGCCTGCGGATACTGGGCGGCGACCGGCTCGGCCGCCTTCTGCTTGGCCTGCTGCTTGGCGCGCGCGGCGTCGCGCTTGGCGCGCAGGCTTTGCGAACCGACGTTGCCGTAGTCCTCCTGGGCCACGGCGGGCAGGGCGGCGAGGGCGGTAACCAGCGCCACGGCGATCAGGCTGGCGCGGACGGATTGCTTTTTCATGGGGGGGAGAGCCTCGTGTCAGGTCCCGCGCGGCGCGTGCGGCGCGGGTGCGGAGCCGCTGAAATTATCAGAAATCGACTCGGCAGCGCACGTGACCCGGCGGTTTCGCGCTCCGTGGTTCAGCCGCAATGCGGTTGCCGCCCGGCCGCGCGCGCCTGCTCGTAGGCCGGAACCAGGCCTGCTGCGCGGGTCCGCAGTTCGCCGATCCGGCTTTGCGGATCCGGGTGGGTCGACAACCATTGCGGCGGGCGGCTGCCGCCTGCGGCGATCATGTTCTGCCACAGGTTGACCGCTTCGCGCGGATCGAAACCGGCCTTCGCCATCAGCTGCTGGCCGACCACGTCGGCTTCGGATTCCTGCGCGCGCGAGCCCGGCAACAGGAAGCCGGTCTGCGCCAGGATGCTGCCGCCCTGCACCGCCGCGTTGGCGGCGCCGCTGCCGTAACGCGAGCCCAACAGCGCGCCGACGATCTGCAACGCGCCGGATGCGCCGGCCTGGCGGGTGATGCGCTCGTCGTGGTGGCGCGAGACGACGTGCCCGATCTCGTGCGCGATCACGGCCGCCAGCTGGTCCTGGTTGCGCGCGACCTTGAAGATGCCGGTATAGACGCCGACCTTGCCCCCCGGCAACGCGAACGCGTTGGGATCGCCGTCGACGAACAGCGCGGTTTCCCAGCCGGTCTGGCGCCACTGCGCGGGCAGCACCGCCACCAGGTCGCTGACCACGCAACGCACGTAGCGGGTTTCCCGGGCGTCCGTGCTCTGCGGCTTTTTCTGCTTCTGCTCGGCAAAGGCCTGGGCCCCGAGCTGGTTGAGCTGCTGCTGCGAGACCGCGCCGACGTATTGCGTGCGCCCGGTCGGCGAGGTGGTGGTCGCACAGCCGGCAATGGCGGCGGCGATGGCGAGGCTGAGCAACAAGGGTTTCATGGGCGCACTCCATTCAGGAGTGTGCGTTGTAAGCGCTGCGGCCTGAAGGTGGCGTCAAGTGGGCCATGTCCGCGATCGCGCATTGCCGGTCCAAGCGTAACCCGCGGGAGAAACCTGCATGCCCGCGTTTTCCGGGGGCATGCCCGGCGATCGGGCCACGCCGCGCCCGGAAGCCGGCGGGATCCGAACACCGCTGCCGCCGTCACACGTCGAGGTTGGCGACCTTCAAGGCATTGTTCTCGATGAACTCCCGGCGCGGCTCCACCACGTCGCCCATCAACGTCGAGAAGATCTGGTCGGCGGCGACCGCGTCTTCGATCCGCACCTGCAGCAGGCGGCGGGTATCGGGGTTGACCGTGGTTTCCCACAGCTGCTCCGGGTTCATTTCACCCAGGCCCTTGAAGCGCTGGATCTGGCGGCCCTTCTTGGCCTCGTCGAGCAACCACGCCTGCGCCTCGGCGAAACTGGCCACCGGCTGCGTGCGGTTGCCGCGCACGATCTGCGCGCCGTCGCGGATCAGGCCGTGCAGTTGCAGCGCGGCTTCGCGCAACGGGCGCAGGTCGCCGCCCTCGAAGGCGGCCAGCGGCAACAGCTGGATCGACTCGACGCCCATGTGCTGGCGCGTCACCTGCAATGCCGCCGGGCGCGATTCCGCCGCCGGATGCAGTTCCAGCCGGTACCGCGGTTTGCCGAGGCCGCTGCGGTTGAGGCGTGCTTCCAGTGCGTCGAGTTCATGGCGCTCGTCGATGTTCTGCACCAGGTGTTCGGCGTCGAGCGGGGTGAAATCGATCAAGGCCTCGAGCACGCGCGGATCGAAACGGTGCGCGTTGCGCACGATCGCCTCGCGCGCGCCGGCGTAGGCGAGCAGCAGTTTTTCCAGCGCCGCGCCGGTGATCGGCGGCTCGCCGGTTGCCGGGACTAGCGCCGCGCCCTCGACCGCGTTGCCGGCCAGGTAGGCATCCAGCGCCGCGTCGTCCTTCAGGTACAGCTCGGTCTTGCCCTGCTTGATCTTGTACAGCGGCGGCAGGCCGATGTAGATGTGGCCGCGCTCGATCAGCTCCGGCATCTGCCGGTAGAAGAACGTCAGCAGCAGCGTGCGGATGTGCGAGCCGTCGACGTCGGCGTCGGTCATCAGGATGATGCGGTGGTAGCGCAGCTTGTCGGGGTTGTACTCGTCCTTGCCGATGCCGGTGCCGAGCGCGGTGATCAGCGTCCCGACTTCCGCGGAAGCGAGCATGCGGTCGAAGCGTGCGCGCTCGACGTTGAGGATCTTGCCCTTCAGCGGCAGGATCGCCTGGGTCTTGCGGTTGCGGCCCTGCTTGGCGGAACCGCCGGCCGAGTCGCCCTCGACGATGAACAGCTCCGACAGCGCCGGGTCCTTTTCCTGGCAGTCGGCGAGCTTGCCCGGCAGCCCGGCGATGTCGAGCGCGCCCTTGCGCCGGGTCAGGTCGCGGGCCTTGCGCGCGGCCTCGCGGGCGCGGGCGGCGTCGACGATCTTGCCGGCGATGGCGCGGGCCTCGTTGGGGTGTTCCTGCAGGAACTCCTCCAAACGTGAGCCGAACGTGCTCTCAACGACCGGCCTGACGTCGGAACTGACCAGTTTCTCCTTGGTCTGGCTGGAGAAGCTCGGATCCGGCACCTTGACCGACAGCACCGCGATCATGCCCTCGCGCATGTCGTCGCCGGACAGGTTGACCTTGGCCTGCCTGGCGATCCCGTTCTGCTCGATGTAATTGCTGAGCGTGCGGGTCAGCGCCGCGCGGAAGCCGATCAGGTGGGTGCCGCCGTCCTTCTGCGGGATGTTGTTGGTGAAGCAGAACATCGTTTCCTGGTAGCTGTCGGTCCACTGCAGGGCGACGTCGACGGTGATCCCGTTCATTTCGCCCGACACCGAGATCACGTTCGGATGCAGCGGCGTCTTCAGCTGCGCCAGGTGTTCGACGAAGGAGCGGATGCCGCCTTCGTACTGGAAGACATCGGACCTGCCCTCGCCGCGTTCGTCGGCCAGGGTGATGCGCACGCCGGAATTGAGGAACGACAGTTCGCGCAGGCGCTTGGCGAGGATGTCGTAGTGGAATTCGACGTCGCTGAAGATCTCGACCGCGGGCTTGAAGCGCAACAGGGTGCCGCGCTTCTCGGAGGGCTCGAGCTGCTTGAGCGGATACAGCGGTTCGCCGAGCGCGTATTCCTGGCGGTAATGGTGGCCGTCGCGCCAGATGTCGAGCCACAGGTGCTCGCTCAGCGCGTTGACCACCGACACGCCGACGCCGTGCAGGCCGCCGGAGACCTTGTAGCTGTTGTCGTCGAACTTCCCGCCGGCGTGCAGCACGGTCATGATGACCTCGGCCGCCGACACCTGCTCTTCCTTGTGGATGTCGACCGGGATGCCGCGGCCGTTGTCGGACACCGAGCACGAACCGTCCTCGTGCAGAGTCACCGTGACCTCGTCGGCGTGCCCGGCCAGGGCCTCGTCGATCGAGTTGTCGACCACCTCGAACACCATGTGGTGCAGGCCGGTGCCGTCGTGCACGTCGCCGATGTACATGCCCGGCCGCTTGCGCACGGCGTCGAGCCCGCGCAGGACGGTGATCTTGCTGGAATCGTAGGTTTGCGGGCCCGAAGGGGCGGTTTCAGGGGCGGTGTGTTCGTGTTGTTGCGACATGCAGTGACAGGCTCCCGCGATGCGGTCGGGCGCTGGGCCGGCGCATCAAAGACACATTAGCTATGGATGCGTGAAGTATAGCAATCCTGCCGCCCGGGCCGGGCGTTCAGGCCGCCGGGGATGGCGGGGCTTCAGCGACGAGTTTGCCCTGTTCCACGTGGAACAGGGTCGGCGGGGGCGACATTCGCGAGATTCCTTCCGGTGGCTCGGTCCCGGTGATCAGGACCTGCGCGCCATAGTCCTGCAAGCGCCGCAACACCAGCTGCTGGTGGCGGCGATCCAGCTCCGAGGCGAGGTCGTCCAATGCCATGACCGGCCATTCGCCGCGCAACCCGGCCTGGTGCTCGGCCTGGGCCAGCAAGGCCGACAGGGCCGTCAGCTTGGCCTGCCCCCGCGACAATGCCTCCCGGCCGGGGATCCGCGCGTGTTCGATCCGCCAGTCGGCGCGATGCGGGCCGACCGAGGTGAATCCGGTGGCCAGGTCCCGGTCACGGGACAGCAACAACGCGTCGGCCAGCGACAGCTCCTCCTGGCGCCAGCCTGGCAGGAACTGCAGGGTCGAGCCGCCCGCCGCCGGCAGCAGCATGGCCGCGGCGCCCTGCAGGCAGGGCTGCAACTGCTCCAGGTACCGCTGCCGATGATGGGTGAGCACGCTACCCACGCCATCGAGTTCGTGTTCCCAGGCCTCCAGCTGCCCGTCGCGGATGCGCCCCTTGAGCAGTGTGTTGCGCTGCTTCAGGGCGCGGGCGTAACGGCGCCACAACCCCAGGAATTCCGGTTCCACGTGGAACAGGCCCCAGTCCATGAACCGCCGCCTGGGCTCGGCCGGACCCATGACCAACGCATGGCTGCCCGGTTCGAAGGTAACCACGGCCAGGGCCGCGCACAGGTCACCGAGTTGTGCCAGCGGCGCGCCATCCAGGCGTCCTTCCCAGGATTGCCCGTCATGGCGCAGCCCGGCCCGGCGGCGGCGGCCGGAAGCCAGCTCCTGCCATTCCACGAACACCTCGAGCGCCGGCGCGCCGACCCGCACCAGCCCATCCCGCACCCGGCCCCGGAAGCTGCGGCCATAGGCCATCAGGTGCAGCGCCTCCAGCACGCTGGTCTTGCCGCTGCCATTGCCGCCGAGGATCAGGTTCAATCCCCGCCCGGGCGCAAGAGCGGCCCGCTCGAAGCAGCGCAATCCCGTGATCTCGAGCCTGGTCAGGTACATGGGGGTGGTCCGCGGCCATCACCGCGGCAAAAAGCAGAACGCCCGGCTCGGGCCGGGCGTTTGCGTTCCACGTGGAACGGGGCCGGCATCGGTGTCAAAGCCGGAGCGGCATCACCACGTGCCGGCATTTCTCGCTGCCGGCTTCGCGCACCAGTGCCGAGGAGTTGGCGTCGCGCAGTTGCAGCACGACGTGTTCGTCGCGCAGCGCGGACAGGGCGTCGAGCAGGTAATTGACGTTGAAGCCGATCGCCAGCGCATCGACCTTGGTGTCCGCCTCGACTTCCTCCTGCGCTTCTTCCTGCTCCGGGTTGTGGGCGCTGATCTTCAGCTGCCCCGGCGAGACTTCGACCCGCACGCCGCGGTACTTCTCGTTGGACAGGATCGCCGCGCGCTGCAGGGCCGCGCGCAGCACCTCGCGGTCGATCCGGACCTCGCGATCGGCGCCGATCGGGATGACGGCCTCGTAATCGGGGAAGCGGCCATCGATCAGCTTGCTGGTGAAGGTGACATCGTCGCGCTTGACCCGGATGTGGTTGCGGCCGACTTCCAGTTCCAGTTCGCGGTCGCCGCCCTCGAGCAGGCGCTGCAGTTCGGTCACGCCCTTGCGCGGCACGATGATCTGGCGCTTGGCGTTGGCCCCTGGCTCCAGTGGCGCCTCGCACAGCGCCAGGCGGTGGCCATCGGTGGCCACGCAGCGCAGGGTCTGGTCGCGCAGGTCGAACAGCAGCCCGTTGAGGTAATAGCGCACGTCCTGCTGCGCCATCGCGAAAGCGGTGCGCTCGATCAGCTCCTTCAGCGCCGCTTCCGGCACCTTGACCCGCTCGGTCGCCTCGACCTCGTCGACCGACGGGAAATCATTGGCCGGCAGGCTGGCCAGGGTGAAGCGGCTGCGCCCGGCCTGGATCGTGACCTTGTCGCCGGTCTGCGTGACGGTGATCTTGCTGCCGTCGGGCAGGGCGCGCACGATCTCGAACAACTTGCGCGCCGGGATCGTGGTTTCCCCGTCCTGGGCGTCTTCCACCGCCTGCCGGGCGACCATCTCCACCTCGAGGTCGGTGCCGGTGAGCGACATCAACCCGTCCTTGACCTGTACCAGCAGGTTGGCCAGGACCGGCAGGGTCTGCCGTCGCTCGACCACGTTGACGACTTGCGCCAGCGGTTTCAGGAAGACTTCGCGTTGCAGGCTGAAGCGCATGCGGACCCCTTACCCCAGATGATGGTTCTCGGCCCGGCAGCCAGGCTCTGAAAGGATGGATAAATCAAGATCGTGGTGGTGCTGGTGTCGTCAAAAACGGGTGATAACACTTCCAAGTTATTGTATTTGCTGGTTTTAACGCATCCCCAGGCTTGTGGGGAACCGCGGATGCCGCATCCGGACAAGCTGTGGACAAGTCTGCTCGCCGCGAGCGTGTAGGAAGTTATACACAGCTTGTCCCGGGATGCTCCACCTCATTCACTGAGCTTGCGGATCAGCTTGTCCCAGTCCTCGCGCAGCTTGCCGTCGGTCTCCTGCAGGTGCTTGATCTGGCGGCAGGCGTGCAGCACGGTCGTGTGGTCGCGGCCGGCGAACGCGTCGCCGATTTCCGGCAGGCTGTGCTCGGTCAGTTCCTTGGCCAGCGCCATCGCCACCTGGCGTGGCCGGGCCAGGGAACGCGTCCTGCGCTTGGACAACAAATCCTTGATCTGGAGGCCGTAGTAGTCTGCCACGACCTTCTGGATGTTGGCGATGCTGATCGCCTGCTGCTGCGCGCGCAACAGGTCGCGCAGGGTTTCCTGGGCGAACTCGGCGGTGATCGCGCGACCGGTGAAGTTGGCGCGCGCCGCCAGCGTGTTGAGCGCGCCTTCCAGGTCGCGCACGTTGGAGCGCATCTTCTTGGCGATCAGGAAGGCGACGTCCTCGGGGATCAGCACGCCGCGTTCGCGCGCCTTGGACAACACGATCTGGGCGCGCGTCTCGAAGTCCGGCGGATCGATCGCCACCGACAGCCCCCAGCCCAGGCGCGATTTCAGCCGCGGCTCCAGGCCCTCGACCTCGCGCGGATAACGGTCGCAGGTGAGGATGATCTGCTGCTTGCCGTCGAACAGCGCGTTGAAGGTGTGGAAGAACTCCTCCTGGGTGCGGTCCTTGCCGGCGAAGAACTGGATGTCGTCGATCAGCAGCGCGTCG
>JAKFDF010000192.1:0-2392 GCA_036676275.1 Lysobacter sp. | reverse complement strand
CCGGTAGCTGCGGTAGTCGAGCAGGCGGTTGAGGCCCGGATGCACGTGCGGGACGTGGTAGCCCTCCAGGTAGTTGTCGACGTACGCCTTCCAGTTGCAGGCGATCTCGTAGGCGACGTGCTGGTGGTGGCCGTAGTGTTCCAGGCCGCGGCCGGTGCCGATCCGCGCGTCGATGCCCGCGACCAGCGCCTCGAAGTCCTGCGCCGACGCCGCATCCACGGCCGCGAACACCAGCCCCTGCCAGACGCGCACGGCCAGTTGCGGCAGGCGTACGTCGGCGACATCGAAACCTTCGGCATCCTTCATTTCCGGCGCCGAGCGCAGCTGGCCGTCCAGGCCGTAGGTCCAGCCGTGGTAGCGGCAGCGCAGCGACTTGGCCGCCAGGCCGTCGCATTGCGCGATCGGGCCGGCACGGTGGCGGCAGACGTTGTGGAAGGCGCGGATCTGGCCGTCGCCGCCGCGCACCGCCAGCACCGGCAGTCCGGCGCAGTCGGCGACGACATGGTCGCCGGGCGCGCGCAGCCGGCTGGCGTGCGCGAGCAGGTGCCAGCCGCGGTCGAAGATCGCGTGGCGTTCCAGCGCGACCGTGGCGGGATCGCAATACCAACGGGCCGGCAGCGCGCGCGCCTGCGACAGGGATTGTGGGGCGAGGTCGCCAGGGGCCGGCATGCTGTCCATGCACCTAGTATCGCTCGCCACCGGCAAAGGGAAAGCGGGCGCGCGGTGGACGCCCGCCATTTCCGCAGGCCGGCGCTATTGCACGCGTGCCGTGCTGCCGACCTGCACGACCAGGGTCTGCGCGGTACCGGAGGTGCCATCCGGGCTGATCTTGACCACGGTGTAGATACCGGTCGGAATGCGGCGGATGGTGAATTTGCCGTCCTCCTTGATCGTCACTTCCCGGTGGAACCCGGTGTCGGCGCCGCGGACGATGATCGTTTCGCCGGCAACCGCGTTGCCGATGATGTTGCCGGAGCTCGATTGTGCCTGGGCAGCCGACACCAGGCCGATGCCGAGGGCAAGGCCGAACAGCAGGGACTTCGGTTTTCCATGGGCCATGTCGTGCCGTCTCGCGGAGAGTGGCTCCGAGGTTGGCGGGTCGCCGATCCCGCCCGCAAGTGACTTTGGTACTGGCCGCCAACGCGAAGGCCGGCTTGCGCCGGCCTTCTGGAAGCGCGATCGCGGCGGACTACTTGACCCGCACGGTGACCCCGACGTGGACCTCGATGCGCTGCGGCTTTTCCGCGCTGCCGTCGGCGCGGGTGCGGGTGACCACATAGGCGCCCGTGGGGACCCGGCGGATCGCGTACTTGCCGTCCCTGTCGACCCGGAGTTCGCGATGGAAGCCGTTGCCGACGCCGTCGACGACGATGGTTTCGCCGGCGACGGCGGTGCCGGTGATGTTGCCGGAAGTGGACTGCGCCTGGGCCACGGCGGAAGCGCCGAGCAGCAGGCTCGCTGCAATGGCGATGGAACGGGATTTCGGATTCATGGCATGCAACCGGTAGTTGACGGATGCAACCACTATATCGCCGGCATCGCGGCCGGGAGCCGGCTTGCCGACAGCCGTTATCCGGCAGTCATGCAGCCGGCCGACCAGCCGCGGATCGATTGGCGTCCCGGCGCGCCTCAGGTCTTGCCCGGAGCCGGCGCGGCCGGCGTGGCGGCGGGCGAAACCGCGACCGGCGTTCCGGTCCAGCCGCAGCTCTGGCCTTCGTTCTGCTGCTTCAGCCAGTCCTGCAGCGGGGCGAAGTATTCCAGCACCGCGGCGGCGTCCATCTTCTCGCCGCCGGTGAGCTCCTTCAGCGTCTGCTGCCACGGCTGGCTGGCGCCCTTGCCCAGCATCGCCAGGTATTTCTCGCCGGCGGCCTTGTTGCCGTAGAAGCTGCATTCGTACAGCGGGCCCTTGTAGCCGGCCGCGTCGCACAGCGCCTTGTAGAACTGGAACTGCAGGATGTCGGCGAGGAAGTAACGCGTGTAGGGCGTGTTGCCGGGGACGTGGTACTTGGCGCCCGGGTCGAAGAACTCCTCGCCGCGCGCCTGGACCGGCGCCACGCCCTGGTATTTTGCCTTCAGTTCCCACCACGATTTGTTGTATTCGTCCGGCTTGATCGAGCCGTCGAACACCCCCCAGCGCCAGCGGTCGATCATCAGCCCGAACGGCAGGAACGCGACCTTGGCCAGCGCCATCCGCATCTGCGCGTTGATCAGCGCCTCGTGCGATTGCTGCTGCGCGTCGACCAGCCCGATCGAGTGCAGGTACTGCGGGGTCATCGCCAGCACGATGGTGTCGCCGATCGCCTCGTGGAAGCCGTCGTGCGCGCCGGACTGGAAGATCGGCGGCAGCTTGTTGTAGGCCAGGTAGTAATAGACGTGGCCGAGCTCGTGGTAG
>JAKFDF010000191.1:0-11618 GCA_036676275.1 Lysobacter sp. | reverse complement strand
CGCGCCCCATGTCGCCTATCGGGATGGACGCCGCATGCTGACCCTGGTCCTGGTGGTGGTGCTGGCCGCGCTGCTGTTCGAGTTCGTCAACGGCTTCCACGACACCGCCAACTCCATCGCCACGGTGGTCGCGACCAAGGTGCTCTCGCCCGGGCAGGCGGTGATCCTGGCGGCGACGATGAACCTGATCGGCGCGTTCATGGGCACCGCGGTCGCCAAGACCATCGCCTCGGGCCTGATCGATACCGAGGTCGTCAACGTCACCGCGCAGGTGCTGCTGTGCGCGCTGGGCGGGGGCATCACCTGGAACCTGATCACCTGGTGGCTGGGACTGCCGTCGTCGTCCTCGCACGCCCTGATCGGCGGGCTGTGCGGGGCGGCGCTGGCGGCGGCGCACAACGACTGGCATGCCCTGATCTGGTCGCAGAACGTCGGCGACTGGACCCACAACAAGGGCCTGCTGTGGAAGGTGTTCCTGCCGATGATCACGTCGCCGATCGCCGGTTTCGTGCTCGGCATCGTGCTCATGGTCGTGCTGTGGGCGGTCATCTCCGCGATGGCGCGCGCCGGCGGTCCGCTGGCGCGGATGGCCCGGCCGCGCTGGGTCAACGCATTCTTCGGCAAGGCGCAGCTGGTGTCGGCGGCCTACATGGGCTTCGCGCACGGCACCAACGACGCCCAGAAGACCATGGGCATCATCGCGCTGGCGATCTTCGCCGCGCAGGCGAGCGGCGCGCTGGACGACCTGCCGGGCTGGCTGGCCTTCCTGCACCCCAATGGCGGCGAGCAGGACATCGACAGCTGGATCATCGCCACCTGCGCGCTGGTGATGGCCGCAGGTACCGCCGCGGGCGGCTGGCGCATCATCAAGACCATGGGCCACAAGATGGTCAAGCTGCATCCGATCCATGGCTTCGCCGCGGAAAGCGCCTCGGCCACGATCCTCACCCTGGCCGCGCATTTCGGCATGCCGGTGTCGACCACCCACAGCATCTCCACCGCGATCATGGGCGTGGGCTTCGCCAAGAACCCGCGCGCGCTGAAGTTCACGGTGATCGAGCGGATCGTGTGGGCGTGGATCCTGACGATCCCGGCCGCGGGCGGGATCGCCTACGGCCTGCTGAAGCTGTTCGAGCTGCTGGGCTGGGTGTGATCCCGGGCGTCGTCGAAGCCGCTGCTCAGAGCAGGTCGCCGCCGGCCGACAGCGCGCGTTCCATGCGGTCGCCCATGCCGCCGACTTCCAGGATCAGCCGGTCCAGTTCGGCCGGGTTCAAACCTTCGTAGGGACGGTTCTCGCACAGCTGGATCCACGGCACGCCGTCGAGGTCGCCGATCGCCAGGTAGCCGACGCGGCTCTCCCAGTTGAACGCCAGGGCGCGCCTGCAGTCGATCCCGGTGATCGGCGCGATCACGCTGCTCACCCGCAGGTAGTGGCGGCCGTCGTCGTCCTCGAGCTCGGACAGGAAGATCGCCTGGTGGCGGCGACCGCCGTCCAGCGACAACTCCACGCACAGCACGTAGGGCTCCTGCATGGTGATGCGGAAATCGCTGCCGGCGAGGTGGCTGCGGATCTGTTCGAAGTTCTGCATGGTCGAGGCCGCGCATCGGGGGATGCGGCTATGCTAACCCGATGAAGGACGTGCCTGCCGCCGGCCCGGTTGCCGCCGAAGCGATCCTCGCCGCGGTCCGCGCGATCCCGCGCGGACAGGTCGCCGGCTACGGCGAAGTCGCGCGCCGCGCAGGCTTGCCGGGCCGGGCGCGGCTGGCGGCGCGGGTGCTGAGCGGAAACACCGATCCGGCGCTGCCCTGGCACCGGGTGCTGCGCTCGGACGGCCGCATCGCCTTCCCCGAGGGCTCGCAGGGTTTCCGCGAGCAGGCGCGGCGCCTGCGCGACGAGGGAGTGGCGGTCGCCAACGGCCGCGTGCGCATCGCCCGGGCGGTTCCGGACCTGGATGCGGAGGTGTGGGGCATGCGCTGACCGGCATGGCCGCGATGCGCCCGGTATCATGGCCGGCCACGTCCGCGCACCGAGCGGTGCCCCTGCAGGATCGCGATGTTCTCCAACCTCCCCCCGGTCACCAAGGCGCTGCTGATCGCCAACGGCGTCCTGTTCCTGTTGCAGCAGCTGCTCGGCGACGCGACATTCGCGCCGTTCATGCTGTGGCCGCTCGGCGGCGGCGGCGATCCGTTCTCGATGTCGCAGGCGTTCTGGCCGTGGCAGCTGCTGACCTACGGATTCCTGCACGGCGGCTTCGCCCACGTCGCCTTCAACATGCTGGCGCTGCTGATGTTCGGCGCGCCGCTGGAATACACCTGGGGCAACAAGCGTTTCCTGGCGTATTACCTGGTGTGCGTGGCCGGCGCCGGCGCCTGCCAGCTGGCGGTGGGGTCATGGGCGCTGTCGCAGGGCGGCGGCGCCTATCCCACGATCGGCGCATCCGGTGGCGTGTTCGGCCTGCTGCTGGCCTACGGCATGCTGTTCCCGAACCAGCGGGTGATGCTGCTGATCCCGCCGATCCCGATGAAGGCGCGCACGCTGGTGATCGTCTACGGCGCGATCGAACTGCTGCTCGGCGCCAGCGGCCTGCAGCCGGGCGTGGCGCACTTCGCGCACCTGGGCGGGATGCTGTTCGGCTGGTTGCTGATCCGCTACTGGCGCGGGCAGCCGCCGTTCGGCAAGCGCGGTCCACCGCGGCCGCGGATCGTGCGCTGATGCGCTGATGCGCGGTTCGCGTTGCGGGGAACCGGGCGTTCGCGGGAGCGCCTCCAGGCGCGAACTATTCGCTGGCTGATCCATCCAGCCTGGAACGCTCGCGCCTGAAGGCGCTCCCACAAGGTCGCGTGGCCGATGGATCCGGCCGGCGACGGCTCAGCGCCAGATCTTGACCTGCTGGGCGGCCTCGCGCTGCATCGGCGTGCCGGCCTTGCACGAGAACGCGGCCCCGAACTCGGGCACGTTGGCCAGCGGGCCGTCGACGCGCCATTGCCCCGGCGCGTGCACGTCGCTGGCCGCCAGCCGGGTGGCGACATCGGTCGTCATCTGCTGCGGCCACAGCTTCGCCCAGCCCTGGAAGAACCATTGCTTGCCGGTGTCGGCCAGCGCGGGTTGCGCGGTGGCCAGCGCGTCCCACGCCAGTTCGACGCCGGCCAGGTCGGCGGCGTTCTCGTCGCGGGTCTGCGCGCCCGGCACGAACTTGGACGCCAGCGCCGGATACGGGTAGGCGCCGTACTGCGTCGCCAGTTGCGCGGTGCGCGCGTCCCACGCGGCCTTGTCGGCCGGCGTCCACCAGTCGCGGACCTCGCCGGCGGCGTCGACATTGCGGCCGACGCCATCGAAGCCGTGGGTCAGCTCGTGCCCCACCAGCGCGCCGAACGCGCCGTAGTGCGCGGCCGCGTCCTGCGCCATGTCCAGCACCGGGGCCTGCAGCATCGCCGCGGTGACGATCAGCCGGTTCTGGGCGACGCCGTAGGCCAGCGCGGGCTGTTGCGGCAACACGTTCCAGCGGCGATCGGCGTTGCCGCGGCCGATCCGCTTCATCTCCTCGCGATGGCGCCAGGTCGAGGCGATCAGCATGTTGCCGCCGAAGCTGCCGCGACCCATCGGCTGCACCGTGTAGTCCAGGTCGCGCGCGGGCGCGCCGACCTCGATCTTGAGCTTGGCCAGCTTGGCCTTGGCCTCGGCCTTGGCCGCCGCGCTCATCCAGGTGTTGCGGTCGATGCCGCGGCCCAGCGCGTCGCGCACCTGGGTGGCGACTTCGGTGGCGCGCGCGCGGGTGGCGGCGGGCAGGTAACGGCCGGCGTATTCGCGGCCCAGCATCGGCCCGGCGGCGAGGTTGATCGCATCCAGCACCTGCTGCTGCCGCGCCGGCGGCGCGGTCTCGCCGCGCAGCACCGTGCCACGGAAGGCGAAATCGGCGTCGCGCCAGGCCTTGGACAGGTACGGCGCCATCGCCGCGCCGACGTGGTAGCGCAGGTAGGTCTTCCACTGCGCGGGCGGCAGCCCGCCGACCAGCGCGTCGAGTTGCGCGAACAGCTGCGGGTTGGCGAGCGACACGCTGTCGTCGGCCACGCCCTGCGCCTCGAGGAAATCGTCCAGCTGCAGGCGACGGTATTGCTTGTCGAGCCCGGCGGTCGGCACCAGCGCGTAGTTGCCGCGTGGATCGCGCAGCGCACCGAGCGGTTTCGACGCCTGCGCGATCCGCGTCTCCAGGTCGAGCACCGCCTGGGTGTCGGCCTGCAGCTGCTCGGGCTTGCTGCCGGTCAGGGCGAGGATCCTGGAAACGTAATCGGTGTAGCGGCCGAGCAGGGCGCGGGTGTCCGGGTCCTGGCGCGTGTAGTACGCGGGGTCCGGCAGGCCCAGGCCGCCCTGGCTGAAGTAGCCGACATGGCGGCCGAGGTCGGCCAGGTCGACGTCGGCGCCGAAGTTGAACAGCACCGGGATGCCGACCTGGTGCAGCGCCGCGACCGCGGCCGGCACGTCCTTGCCGCGACGGATCGAATCGATCCGCGAGAGCAGCGGCGCGACCGGGTTGGCGCCGTCGCGCTCCACCGCAGCCTCGTCCAGGCCGCTGGCCCAGAAATCGCCGAGCAGTTTCGCAACCCCGCCCTGCGCCGAGCGCATGTCGTCGTCGAGCAGGTCGATCTGCTGCTGGCGCGCGCGTTCGCCCAGCTGGCCCAGTGCCGAAACCATGCCGCTGTCGGCGGCGACCTTGTTGGCCGCGAGCCAGTCGGCGTTGGCATGGGAATAGAAATCGCTGCAGACCAGGCTGACCTCGGCCTTCTTCGTGGATTTCTTCTTCTTGGCGGCGTCGGCCGCCGGCATCGCCAGCAAGGTGGTGGCCAGGGCCAGGCCGAGGGCGAGCGCAAGCGGGCGCGGATTGGGCATCGTGCGGGGTCCATCCAGTGAAGTCGCGCGAGTGTAACAAGCGCCCACGGCGCGACGCTGAACATGGGCGTCACCACGCCGATCGCGCGTGGCCCAGGCAGGAAAAGGCCCGGGCATGCCGGGCCTTTTCGGTGCCGCAGGGCCGCGCACGGTTACCAGATGACGACCCGCTTGTCGTCGGTGCGCACCGCGCCGGGACGACATTTGGCAGCGATGGACTTCAACGCGCCGCCGCGCGCGGGAGTATTCGCTCGCGGCAGCTTCTGCATTACCAGATCACCACGCGCTTGTCGTCGGGACGAACCATCGCATCGCCCGCCTTGCACTGGAACGCGGTCGCGAACGCCGGCATGTTCGACGGCGCGCCGATCGCGCGGAAGTTCGCCGGCGCGTGCGGATCGGTGTTCAGCCGCACCTTCAGCTCTTCCGGGTTGAAGTTGCGGCGCCACACCGTGGCCCAGTTGATGAAGAAGCGCTGGTCCTGGGTATAGCCGTCGATCTTCTCGTCGGGCGACTTGCCGGCGTCGGCCAGCGCCTTCTGCAGCGCGTCGTAGGCGACGGTCAGGCCGCCGAGGTCGGCGATGTTCTCGCCCAGGGTCAGTTCGCCCTTGACCGGCAGGTCGTCGATCGAACGATAGTCGTCGAACTGCTTGACCAGCTTGCCGGTGCGCGCCTCGAAGCCCTTCTTGTCGCTGTCCTGCCACCAGTTGGCGAAGTTGCCCTTGGCGTCGAACTGGCTGCCCTGGTCGTCGTAGCCGTGCAGCATCTCGTGGCCGATCACCGCGCCGACGCCGCCGTAGTTGAGCGCAGGATCGGCCTTGGGATCGAAGAACGGCGGCTGCAGGATCGCGGCCGGGAACACGATTTCGTTCTGCAGCGGGTTGTAGTAGGCGTTGACCGTCTGCGGGGTCATGCCCCACTCGGTGCGGTCGACCGGCTTGCCGATCTTGCCCATCTGCCAGTCGTGGTTGAACTTGGCGGCGGCCAGCACGTTCCGCGCGTAGCCCTCGCGCGAGGTCGCCAGGCCGTCCCAGCTGCGCCACTTGTCGGGGTAGCCGACCTTGGGCGTGAAGCTGTTCCACTTCTCGATCGCCTTGGCCTTGGTTTCCTCGCTCATCCAGTCGAGCTTCTCCAGCCGCGCCTTCAGCGACGCGCGCAGGTTGTCGACCAGCTTCTCCATCGCCACCTTGGATTCGGCCGGGAAGTACTGCTTGACGTAGATCTGGCCCAGCGCCTCGCCGACGCTGCCCTCGGTCGCGTCGAGCACGCGCTTCCAGCGCGGCTTCTGTTCCTTCTGCCCGCGCATGGTCTTGCCGAAGAAGTCGAAGCGTTCGTCGGCGAACTTGTCGGACAGGTACGGCGCCATGCCGTCGATCGCGTGGATGCGCAGGTAGGCCTGCCACTGCGCCACCGGCACGTCGGCGAGCATCTTGTCGAACTCGGCGAAGAACTTCGGCTGCGACAGCGAGAAGCCGTCGACGTCCAGCCCGTTGGCCTCCATGAACTGCGACCACGGGAAGTTCGGCGACGCCTTGTCGGCGTCGGCGATGCTGACGAAGTGGTACTGGTTGTCGGGATTGCGCAGGTCGATCGGCGACAGCGAGGCCTTGGCCAGGCGCGTCTCGAACGCGAGCACGTCCCTGGCCTGCCGGTCGGCGTCGGCCTGGGCCACGCCGGCGTTCTGCAGCTGCTTGCTGACGTGGGCGACGTAGCCCTCGCGGATCTTCTTGTAGCTGCCGTCCTTGCCGTCTTCCAGGTAATAGGCGCGCTCGGGCAGGGCCAGGCCGTCCTGGAAGGCGTAGCCGATTTCCTGCGAGGAGTTCTTGAAGTCGGCCTCGGCGCCGAACGAGAACACCTCGCCGCGGCCGGCGGCGAATTCGTCGCGCAGGTACTGGGCGATGTCGGCCGGCGCCTTCAACGCGTCGATCCGCTCGAGCATCGGCTGGATCGGGGCAAGGCCGGCGGCGTTGATCGCGGCTTCGTCCATGCCGGTGGCGTAGAAGTCGCCGACCAGCTTGGACACGCCGCTGGCGCTGGCGTCGGCGGCCGATGCCTCGGCGATGTTCCTGCTGGCCGCCTCGGAGCGCTCGTCGAGCATCTCGAAGCTGCCCCACGTGGTGCGGTCGTCCGGCACCGGGTGCGCGGCCAGCCACTTGCCGTTGACGAAATCGGCGAGATCGACGCAGGCGTTCTTGCTGGTGTCCAGGTCGGAGATGGCGAAAGCGGCGGTCGGCGGCAGTTCCGTCGCCGGCGCGGCGGTCGCCGGCTTGGCCGCAGCGGCGGCCGGCGCTGCGGCCTCCTGCTTCTGGCAACCGGCCAGTGCGGCGGCGACTGCCAGCGACAACATCAGGACTTGCGGTTTGTGGCTCATGCTCACGAAGGGCTCCGGCTTGTGCAGGGTTCCCGTGCCGGAACGTCGGCAGGGGCAGCCCCGACCGGGGCGTCCGCCGACTCTAGCCCGGGCGCCTGTCGACGGGGGGTGTCGAAGGTCACGCCGGAGCGGCAACGGTTTGTTCACGGGACAGGCCGCTGCGGACGCACCCCTCACCCTGGTCCGCTGCGCGGGCCTGTCCCTCTCCCCGCAAGCGGGGCGAGGGTGCGGACCGTCCTGCGGCATCATGTGGGCGCGGCGACCTTCCTTCGCCCCACGTACCGCACCTTCCTTCTCCCCGCGCGCGGGGAGAAGGAGCCGAAGGCGGATATCGCGCGCGTGAGGCGCCTTTCCTTCACCCCGCGTGCGGCGAGAAGGAGCCGAAGGCGGATATTGCGGGCGTGAGGCGCCTTTCCTTCACCCCGCGTGCGGCGAGAAGGAGCCGAAGGCGGATATCGCGCGCGTGAGGCGCCTTTCCTTCTCCCCGCGTGCGGGGAGAAGGTGCCCGAAGGGCGGATGAGGGGCCGGCGCAGCCGGCTAGAGCCGAAATCCGCCCATTGCCCAGCAGGCAATCACGACCCATGCATGTCGATGCGCGGGCATGGACGCGCACCTGCCCGGCAATGCCGGGCCGCGTGCTAAGTTGCCGCGGGTCCAGGCACAAGGAGTAGCGCATGCGCGTGCATTTCCACGGCGCTGCCGGGATGGTCACCGGCTCGATGCACCTGGTCGAGGCCGCCGGCAAGCGGGTGCTGCTGGACTGCGGGATGATCCAGGGCAGCCGCGAAGCCGAGGCGCTCAACCTCGCCGAGTTTCCCTTCGACATCGCAACCATCGACGCGCTGGTCGTCAGCCACGCCCATATCGACCACATCGGCCGCGTTCCGCTGCTGGTCAAGCGCGGCTACAAGGGCCCGATCCATGCCCAGGCCGCGACCGCCGACCTGATGCCGATCATGCTGCTGGACGCGGCCTCGCTGGCCGAATCCGACGCCGAACGCGACAACCGCGACCGCCGCGACGGCGAGCCCGAAGCCGTGCCGCTCTACACCCAGGCCGACGTCCACGACACGCTCGCGCAGATCCAGCCGCTGCCCTACGACACCCGCACGCAGCTGCTGCCCGGGATCGAGATCGCGTTCCGCGATGCCGGCCACATCCTGGGTTCTTCGATCGTCGAACTGTGGGCGGACGGCAGGAAGCTGGTGTTCTCCGGCGACCTCGGTCCCAAGGGCTCGCCGATCCTGCGCGACCGGGAAAGCGTGCGCCAGGCCGACCTGGTGCTGATGGAATCCACCTATGGCGACCGCAACCATCGCGACCGCGCCGACACCGTCGCCGAGCTCGGCGGGATCTTCGCCGATGCCTGGCGCGACAAGGGCAACGTCTGCATTCCCGCGTTCGCCGTCGGGCGTTCGCAGGAGCTGCTGTACTGGTTCGCCCGGCACTGGGACGACTGGCAGATGTCGCGCTGGCGGATCTTCCTCGACAGCCCGATGGCGGCCAAGGTGGTCGCGGTCTACGACCGCCACGGCGACCTGTTCGACGCCGACGCCAGGCGGGTGTGGAAGGACAAGCCCAATCCGTTCCGGCTGCCGAACCTGCACATCACCCAGACCCGCGACGAGTCCATGGCGATCAACACCATCCCCGGTGGCGCGATCATCATCGCCGGTTCCGGCATGGCCAACGGCGGCCGCATCCTGCACCACTTCAAGCAGAACCTCGGCCGCCGCCAGTCCCACGTGGTGTTCGTCGGCTACCAGGCCGAGGGCACGCTCGGCCGGCGGATCGTCGACGGCGCGAAATGGGCGCGGATCCACGGCCACGATTTCCGCGTCAACGCGCGCGTGCACACCGTCGGCGGGCTGTCGGCGCACGCCGACCAGGGCGGCCTGATCGACTGGTACGAAGGCTTCGACCCGCACCCCGTGCTCGCGCTGGTGCACGGCGAGGACAAGGCGCGCGAGGCGCTGGCCGGGGAGATCGGCGAACGCGACGGCATCACGGTCACGCTGGCGCGCCCCGGGATGACGCTCGAAGCCTGAGCTGGCTCGCCAGAAGATCCGGGCAAGCCTGGGTCGTCATTCCCGCAGGCGTCATCCCTTGCGAGTGTCATCCCGAGCGCAGCGAGGGATCTGCTGCATTGCCTCGCAGGAAGCAGGTCCCTCGCTGCGCTCGGGACGACAGTCCGGATGTCCCCAAGCGCGAAGACATGCCGGCGCGCGCCTGCATGCCGCGCTCAGTAATGGCGGTGCCGCCGGCGTTCGTGCCCGGCGCCCGCGGCCAGCAGCGCCAGGCCGCCGACGATCGCGATGTTCTTCATGAAATGCAGGAGCTGCGCGCTGCGGTCCGGCTCCGGCAGCGACCAGAACGGGTGCGAGAGCACCGCGTCGCCCAGCAGCAGCAGCGCGCCCAGCGAGGCCGTCCAGCGCAGGCGCCAGCCCGAGGCGACCAGCAACCCCAGCAGCAGCTCGACCCCGCTGAACACCAGCGTGCCGTTGGCGACCTGCGCGCCATGGCTGGCCGCCAGCAGCCGCCAGGCCCCCATCACCACGAAAACGCTGGCGATCAGCCACCGCCCCAGCATCGTCCCAGCGTCGTTGCGCATCGGATTCCTCCGCTTCGTGCCCGCGATCTAGGGTCGCACACGCCCGCGGCCGCTGCAGGTTCGCCCCTGGGCCCTTGCAGGAGCGGCTTATAGCCGCGAGCTCTTGCCCCCGCCCCGATGGCCCGCCAACAGCTCGCGGCTATAAGCCGCTCCTACGAAAACCGGAGGCCAGGGCCGTGGTGCTGGCGCATTCAGCAAGATTCGCGTACAGTTCGCCGGTTCGCGCACGGCTGATCCGTTTTCCTGGTAAGCCTGCCGCCCGGTCGAATTGAGATACATCGACTCCCCGCGGCCTTCTCTCCCCGCACGCCTTTCGTCGCGCAGACACGGCACCGGAACATCCGGCGTCGTCAAAAGAAAAACTCGCAGCGCGGTTCAAGGAACGCTCCGGGTAACGCTCGCATCGACTGCCGTCGCCTGCTGGTCTTCCGACCACGGACGCCGCCTGCGCGTGCGGGCGCAAGAACGGAGCTACACATGACGCTTGACCAGACCACGGCCCCCCAGGCCGCGACCGATGCCGTCGACGACAACGACGGCATGGCTTTCGAGAAACTCGGCCTGTCGCCCGCATTGCTGCGCGCACTCGCCGAAAACCACTACACCGTCCCGACCCCGATCCAGGCGCAGGCGATCCCGCTGGCCCTGGCCGGCCACGACCTGCTCGGCGGCGCCCAGACCGGCACCGGCAAGACCGCCGCGTTCGGCCTGCCGCTGCTGCAGCGCCTGTCCAAGACCACCCCGGCCAACGGCCCGCGCAAGCCGCGCGCGCTGGTGCTGGTGCCGACCCGCGAACTCGCGGTGCAGGTCGCCGACAGCCTCAAGACCTACGGCCGCCAGCTGCGCCTCAACGTCGCCACGATCTACGGCGGCGCCGGCATGGGCCCGCAGGTCGACAACCTGCGTCGCGGCGTCGACATCCTGGTCGCCACCCCCGGCCGCCTGATCGACCACCTCGAGCGCGGCAGCGCCAAGCTCGACGCGATCGAGATCCTGGTGCTGGACGAAGCCGACCGCATGCTCGACATGGGCTTCCTGCCGGCGATCAAGCGCATCGTCAACCGCGTGCCCAAGGAGCGGCAGACGCTGCTGTTCTCGGCCACGTTCGAGGACCAGATCAAGGCCCTGGCGATGGAGTTCATGCGCAACCCGCAGCAGGTGCAGGTGACCGCGCGCAACACCATCGCCGAGACCATCGTGCACCGCGCGCATCCGGTCGACGGCTCGCGCAAGCGCGACCTGCTGATCAAGATCCTGAGCCAGCGCCACACCGACCAGGTGCTGGTGTTCGGCAAGACCAAGCACGGCTGCAACCGCCTCGCCGAACAGCTGGAAGACGCCGGCCTGAAGGCCGTCGCGATCCACGGCAACAAGAGCCAGGCGCAGCGGCAGAAGGCGCTGAACCTGTTCAAGGCCGGCAAGGCGCGCGTGCTGGTGGCCACCGACGTCGCCGCGCGCGGCCTCGACATCCCCAACCTGCCGCTGGTGATCAACCACGACCTGCCGATGGTGGCCGAGGACTACATCCACCGCATCGGTCGCACCGGCCGCGCCGGCGCGACCGGCGAAGCGCTGTCGCTGGTGTCGCCGGAAGAAGGCGGCCTGCTGCGCCAGATCCAGCGCATGCTCAAGGTCGACCTGGTGATGGACGTGGTCGAAGGCTTCGCGCCGAGCAAGCCGATCCGCCTGGACACGCCGATCCCGAAGAACGGCGGCGGCCAGCGCCAGGGCGGCCAGCGTCCGCCGGGCCG
>JAKFDF010000190.1:0-7354 GCA_036676275.1 Lysobacter sp. | reverse complement strand
GCCGAACACGCGGTACTCGCCGGCGTTGTAGGCCATCACCGCCAGCCGCCAGTCGCCGGCGAACATGCCGTGCAGGGTCTTGAGGTAGCGCACCGCGGCCCGGGTCGAATCCACCGGCGACAGGCGGCCGTCGTAGCCGGCGCGGATCGGCACCTGGTGGCTGCGCGCGGTGACCCGGATCATCTGCCACATGCCGGCCGGACCCCCCGGGCTGCGCGCGCCCGGCTTGTAGCCGCTTTCCACGAACGGGATCAGCGCGTACTCGGTCGGCAGGCTGGCATCGCGCATGGCGTCGACGACATAGCCGAACAAGGCCAGCACGTCGTCGTCGTGCTCGGTCATGCGCTCGGGCGCTGCGGCGTAGTGCCTGCGCCAGCGCGGACTGCTGCTGTCCTTGTCGCAGGTTGGGTCGGCCAGGCCTTCGCGGAAACGCGCGTAGATCTCGCGGCCGCTGCGGGTGGCCCGGGCCGATTGCGCATCCGCCTGCGGTCGGTCGGCCGCGCGCGCCGGCAGCGCGGATGCCGGCAGCATCGCCAGCAGCACGCATGCGGTGGCGTGCCACCTCACGCGCTGAATCCGTCCTTCCAGCGCCGCAATTCGGCGAAAACCTCGACCCGGTCGACCGCAGCGCGTCCCAGCCTGGCCGCGATGGCCATGCCTACCGCGGCATCGTCCACGCGCAGGAATGGATTGGCGGCGCGTTCGTCGGCGATCGTGCTGGGCAGGGTCGGGCGTCCGGTCTGGCGCATGGCGGTGGCGTCCTCGGTGCGTCGGCGCAGGGCCGGGTTGTCGGGGTCGACCACGCCCGCAAAGGCGGCGTTGGCCAGGGTGTATTCGTGTCCGCAACACACCCGGGTGCCACCGGGCAGCGCGGCGAGCCGCTCGAGCGAGGCCAGCATCTGCGCCGGCGTGCCCTCGAACAAACGGCCGCAGCCGAGACTGAAGAGGGTGTCGCCGCAAAACAAGTGGCCGTGGCCGCAAAATGCGATGTGGCTCACGGTATGGCCGGGCACCGCCAGCACCTCGAAGCGCCAATGCCCGTGCGCGACCGTGTCGCCATCGCCGACCCGCCGGCAGGGCAGGTCGATGCGCGCGTCGTCCGGCGCGAACACCGGCAACCATGGCCAGTGCCGCAGCAGTCCGGCGGCGCCGCCGACATGGTCGGGGTGGTGGTGGGTGAGCAGGATCAAGGCCGGGCGCAGGCCCTGCGCGACGGCGGCCAGCACCGGTGCGGCCTGGCCCGGATCCACGATGACCGCGCCCGGGCTGGCGGGATCGTCCGCATCCTCCAGGGTCCAGATGTAATTGTCGGCGAACGCGGGCAGCGGCTGCAGGCGCATCGACGAAGTCCGGGCCGCGGGGTGGGCCGTTAGAATGGCGACCATGCCCCTGACTTCCGCGCCCGGTCAACCCGACAGCCCCCGCGACTGGTTCGCCACGGCGCCCGGCCGGGCGCTGCTGGACAGCGAGACGGACAGCATCCGCGCGGCCGTCGGCGAGCGCCCGGGCCAGCCCTGGCTGTGGCTGTCGCCGGTGGGCGGGGGTGAAGACATGGCCAGCGGCCATGGCCTGCGGTTGCAGGTGCTGGCCAGCGGCTGGGGCGGCGCCGTCCGCTGCGCATTGCCGCTGCCGCTGGCCAACGAGTCGGTGGCCACGGTGGTGGTGCAGCATGTGGCCGGTCCGGGCGACCACGGCACGGCGCTGTTGTCCGAGTGCGCCCGCGTGCTGGTGCCCGGCGGGAGATTGTGGCTGTTCGCCCTGAATCCGCTCTCGCCCTATCGCTGGCGCTGGAACGGCAATGGCCTGCGCGCCACCGAACCGATGCCCTGGCGCCGCCGCCTGCGTGCGGCCGGGATGCAACCGGATGCGGTTTCGCAGGGGCTGGGGCCGCGCTGGCGGGTCGAGCCGGACCCGCTGCTGCAGCATGGCCCCGGCCTGCGCGCGGCCTGGCTGCTGCGGGCCGAGAAGCGCGCGATCCCGCTGACCGCGGTGCGCGCGCGCGCACCACTGCGGATCGGCAGCGGGGTTCCCGCAGCATGACGTCCGCAAGCCGCCGGCCCGATGCCGGCAAGCAGGTACAGATCCACACCGATGGCGCCTGCCTGGGCAACCCGGGTCCCGGTGGATGGGCGGCGTTGCTGCGCTATCGCGACAAGGAGCGCGAACTGGTCGGCGGCGAGGCGCTGACCACCAACAACCGGATGGAACTGATGGCCGCGATCGTCGCGCTGGAAACACTCAGCGAAGCCTGCGCCATCACCCTGCACACCGATTCGCAATACGTGCGCCAGGGCATCACCGAATGGATGCCCAACTGGCTGCGCCGCAACTGGAAGACCTCCGGCGGCGATCCGGTCAAGAACCGCGACCTGTGGGAGCGCCTGCACGCGGCCTGCGCGCGCCATCGCATCGACTGGCGCTGGGTCAAGGGCCACAACGGCGATCCCGACAACGAGCGCGTCGACGAGCTGGCGCGCGCCCAGGCCATCCGGTTCAAGGAGGCGCCCCGCGCATGAGGCCGGCCGCATGAGACAGATCGTGCTCGACACCGAAACCACCGGCCTGTCCTGGGACAAGGGCAACCGCGTCGTCGAGATCGGCTGCGTGGAACTGGTCGAACGCCGCCCGACCGGGCGCACCTTCCAGCAATACCTGGATCCCGAGCGGGAATTCGAGCCGGGCGCGCAGGAAGTCACCGGCCTGACCCGGGAATTCCTCGCCGGCAAGCCGAAGTTCGCCGACGTGGTCGACGAGTTCCTCGAATTCGTGGACGGCGCCGAGCTGGTGATCCACAACGCCGCGTTCGACATCGGCTTCCTCGATGCCGAGCTGGCGCGGCTGGGCGCGCACTACGGCCGCATGCGCGAACGTTGCGCGGTGGAGGATTCGCTGGAACTGGCGCGGCAGCGCTATCCCGGCCAGCGCAACTCGCTGGACGCGCTGTGCAAGCGCCTGGGCGTGGACAATTCCCACCGGCAGCTGCACGGCGCGCTGCTCGACGCGCAACTGCTGGCCGAGGCCTACCTGGCGCTGACCGCGGGGCAGGGCGAGATCGGCTTCGACAGCCAGGCGCAGGCGGCGGCGACCACCGCCGCGCGGATCGTGATCGCGGCCGATGGCCGCTCGCGGCCCCGCGTGCAGGTGATGGCGGAGGAATTGGCCGCGCACGAGGCGCGACTGGCGCAACTGCGGATCAAGGCGGGGCGGGCGATCTGGGATCTGGAAGCCGCAGGCCTGGAAATCGAGGTGGTGCCGGCGTAAGGGTGTCGCGGCGTGGTGCCCGCAGGTGGCGGCTCAGTGCCGCCGCACCAGCACCACGGTGACGTTGTCCGAGCCGCCGCCGTCGAGCGCGGCCGCCACCAGCCCGTCGACGCATTCCTGCGCACTGCATTCCACGTGCGACAGCACCTGCGAGATGCTGCCGTCGTCGACTTCCTCGGTCAGGCCGTCGCTGCACAGCAACAACTGCATGCCCGGGCGAAGTTCGCCGGACATGGTCTCGACGTTGAGGTTCTGCGGGTCGGTCACGCCCAGCGCCTGGGTCACCACGTTGCGGTGCGGGTGGCTGCGCGCCTGCTCGACGCTGATCGCTCCCTGGCTGATGAGTTCCTGCACGTAGCTGTGGTCCTGCGACAGCTGTGCCAGCTGGCCGTCCCGCCAGAGGTAAACGCGGCTGTCGCCGACCCATGCGACTTCGAACCGGTTGCCGCTGACCCGTACCGCGACCACGGTGGTGCCCATCGGCAGGGCGTCGTTGCGTTGCCTGGAGGCGCGGATGATCTCCTCGTCGGCGGTGCGGATCGCCTGTGCCAGCGGCGTGCCTTCCCGCACCTCGCGCACGATCGCCTCGCGCGCCAGGGCGCTGGCGACCTCGCCGTACTCGTGCCCACCCATGCCGTCGGCGACCAGCCACAGCCCGAGGTCGCTGTCGCCGTAATAGGTGTCTTCGTTCAGCTCGCGCCGCAGGCCGACATGGGTCAGGTGTCCGAATTCGATCATGCCGGTCGCATCGTTTGGTGGCCTCCAGCGCTGTAACGGAATGATCGTGGCCGGGCGGCCGCGAGGCAACCGATCCGGCGGCAGCCATTGGCATGGCTTGTGCCGGCGGCGCCGGGCCCCGTATCATTTGCGCCCCTTCCGCGCCGCGGACGGGCCGGGACCATCGGAGAGGTGGCAGAGTGGTCGAATGTACCTGACTCGAAATCAGGCGTGCGTGTAAGCGCACCGTGGGTTCGAATCCCACCCTCTCCGCCAGGCATGCATGAGCCCCCGCAAGGGGGCTTTTGCGCTTCTAGGCGAGTGCGGGTCGTGGCGAACCGGCCGGGTTTGGCCCGACAGCGGCGTGAATGCAGGGTGCTTGCGCGGCATTGCCCGCGCGCCTGGTGCAAGCGTCCATCGCGCGGGCCGGGGCCCCGATCCTGGCAGCCGGCAGGGTGTCCTGCGCGCAGCGACGCCGGGCCCCATGGATAGCCGACTCCATCACGCCGCCGCACGACGCTAAGATGCCGTAAACCCCAGCCGAAAACCCCCATGTCCGAACTCCTCGTCCCCGTCTCCCACGGCGAGCTGCTCGACAAGATCGCGATCCTGCAGATCAAGTCCGAGCGCATGACCGATCCGGCCAAGCTCGCCAACGTCCGCCGGGAACTGTCGGCGCTGGAAACCACCTGGATGGCGCACCCGGCCGCGGGAGGCGATATCGCCGCGTTGCGCGCGCAGCTCAAGGCGGTGAACGAACGCCTGTGGGTGATCGAGGACGAGATCCGCGCCAAGGAGAAAGCCCAGGCCTTCGACGACGAGTTCGTGCGACTGGCGCGCAGCGTCTACGTCGAGAACGACGAGCGGGCGCGGATCAAGAAGGACATCAACCTCGCGCTGGGTTCGACCTACGTCGAGGAGAAGTCCTACCAGGATTACGGCAGCGGCGCGACGCCCTGACGCCCGGTTCCCGCGTCAGCCGCGTTCCCAGGGGGCAACCGGCCCCGGCTGGACCTCGAACATGGGATGCGCCATCGGCGAGGCCGTGCCATGCCATTGCGCGTGCAGCGCCGGATTGCGCAGTTCCAGCTTGCGCAGCAGGTGCCGCCATTCATGGTCGAGCTGGCCGCGGGACACGGCAAGGCGCAATCCCCGCCGCGTCGGTCCGAGCTTGCCGCGGTCGAAGCGGTAGCCGCGGCGGGTCGCTTCGGCATGCACCTCCGCCAGGTAGCTGTTGATCGCCAGGCGCGGGGTCGCATGCGCCTGGAAGCGCTGCAGCTGCGGATGCCGTGTGTAGCCGCGGGTTTCCCCGCGCAGCACCGCCCGGGCCAGCAGGCCTTCGCGCCAGAGCGCGACCAGCCCCTGCGGGTCGAGGTAACGCGGATGCAGCGACCACAACCTCATCGCCGCGGTGACTCGCGATCGGACAGGTAGCGCTCGAAGGCCTCGGTTGCATCGCCGACCGTGACCAGGTCCATCACCCCGTCGAACTCGATCTTCGTGCCCCAGCGGAGCGCGGCGGCCGGCTTGCCCAGGTACCTGCGCGCGGCGTCGTCGTAACGGTCCACGCAGTAACGGCGGTCCGAGTACGGGCCGCTGCGCGCGGGATTGCTGGCCGCGTGCAGGCCCAGCACCTTGGCGCCCATGGCGTTGGCGATGTGCATCGGCCCGGAGTCCGGCGTCATCACCAGGTCGGCGCGCGCCAGCAACGCCGGCAACTGCTTGAGCGTGTCCTTGCCGACGAGGTCCAGTGCGGGTGCGCGCATCGCCGCGACGATCGCGTCGCTGGCGTCGCGTTCCAGCGCGCTGCGTCCGCCGCACAGCACCACGCGCCAGCCGCGCGCGGCGGCATGGTCGGCGACCGCCGCGTAGCGCTCGGGGCGCCAGTTGCGGCGGGCGTGGCTGGAACAGGGCGATATCAGCAGCGTGGGGGTCGCGTCGTCCGGCCATTGCGCGCGCGCCCAGGCGTGCGCCTCGGCGGGCACCGGCAGGTCCCAGGCGACCTCGGTCTGGCGCAGTCCCAGTGGTTCGCAGAAGCTGCCGATGGCATCGAGCACGTGGATCCCGGGGCGATCGGGAATGCGTTCGTTGACGAACAGCCCGTGCAGGTCCTTCGAGCGCGCGCGGTCGTAACCGATCCGCCGCCGTGCAGGAATGAATCCGGACAGCAGGTTGGCGCGCGCGGCGACCTGCATCTGCAGCAGCGCGTCGAAACGCCGGCCGGCCAGTCGCCGGCGCAGCGCCAGCATCCCGGCGACGCCGGAGCGCTTGTCGTATTCGATGAACTCGACGCCGGGCAGGCCCTCGAGCAGGCGGTGTTCGCCGCGACCGATCACCCAGGTCAGCGCGACTTCGGGCCACGCCGCGCGCAGGGTGCGCAACAGCGGCACGACGTGGGTGACGTCGCCCAGCGCCGACAGCCGCAACAGGCAGATCGAAGCCGGCGGGGCGGGGGCGGCGCGATGGGCGGAAGCGGGAGGCAAGGGCTTGCTAGACTCGCTGGATGGCAGCATTCGACGCCAGCGAGAGCCTGACGCCATTCGAGTATGGACGCCCCGGGCACGCCAGCGGCCATGGCGCGATTCTGTTCGACGCGCAGCGCATCCAGCAAGTCGAACCGGACTGGTTCGCACCCGCGCACTGGGGCGATCGCGCGCAGCCGGTGGCCAGCGGCGGCCGCGGCGGCGCCTGGTTCGTCGATGCGCCGTTCGGCCCGGCGGTGTTGCGGCATTACCTGCGCGGCGGCTGGGCCGCGAACGTGAGCCGGGACGGCTTCCTCTGGCACGGCCCCGATCGCGTCCGCAGTTTCGCCGAGTTCCGCCTTGCCCGCGCCTTGCATGCGGTCGGCCTGCCGGTGCCGCGGCCGATCGCCGCCTGCTACCGGCGCCATCGCGCCAGCTACCGTGCCGCGATCCTGGTGGAACGCCTCGCCGGCGTGCATTCGCTGGCCGATCGCGCGATCATTGCCGCCGGGGATGCGCCGTGGGAGGAAACCGGGCGGCTGGTCGCGCGCTTCCACCGCGCCGGCCTCGACCACGCCGACCTCAACGCCCACAACATCCTGTTCGATGCCACCGGCAAGGGCTGGTTGATCGACTTCGACAAGGGCCGCATGCGGATCCCGGATACCGCGTGGCGCGAACGCAACCTCGCGCGCCTGCAACGCTCGTTGCTGAAGCTGCGAGGCGGGCGCGAGCCGGCCGCGGTCCGGCACGATTTCGCGCGCCTGCGCCGCGCCTACGATGCGACCTGGGAGCGCGGTTTCTGATGACGGGGCCGCGATCGGCGAGAATGCACTGATGGCCTGGACGTTGCGCTTCCACGGGGTCGGCAATTCGGGCGCGGTCGAGCTCGGCTCGGCGATGGCGACGATCGA
>JAKFDF010000189.1:0-2238 GCA_036676275.1 Lysobacter sp. | reverse complement strand
GTGCCGGCATAGCTGCCGGGGGTGGTGACGACCTTGCCGCCATCGGCGCCGGCGATGTCGTTGCTCAGCACGTTGCCGCCGACGCTGGCGGTGTCCTCACCCAGGCTGTTGCTGTCGTTCGCCACGATTGGCTGGTCATCGATGATGGTGACATCCAGGCTGTCGCTGGCCGACGAGCCGTCCACGTCGGTGACCACTACGGCAAAGCTCTCGCTGGCCTGGTCGGAACCGAGTGCGTTGCTTACCGGGTCCTGCAACGTGTAGGTGTAGGACACCGTGCCACCGGCCGCCGTACCGCTGTAGCCGTTGATCACCAGCACCCCGGCCGGGCTGTCGATCACCAGGTTGATGCTGCCGGAGTTAGCCAGCTGCGCGTAGGTGAAGCTCACGCCGCCGATGCTCACGCTGGCGATGCCGTCCGGCGCGGTGATGCCAAACGTGCCGCTATCGCTCAGTGGGTCGGACTGGTCGGTGCCGCCCGGCAGGTCGTCCTCGTCCACCAGTACTTCGCCGCCCTGCTGGTTCAGTCCGGTGATGGTCACACCATCGTCGGCGCCCAGGATGGTCAGGGTCAGGGTCGCGGAATCCGGGTCGTTGTCACTGTCACGCATGGTGTAGGCGAAGGAGTCGTTCAGCGATTCGCCTTCGCTCAGCCCCTGGATAATCGCCTGGGTCGCCGGGTCGGTATAGAGAGTGTAGGTGTAACTGCCGTCGGCATTCAGCAGCAGCTGGCCGTAGGTGCCGGCATAGCTGCCGGGGGTGGTGACGACCTTGCCGCCATCGGCGCCGGCGATGTCGTTGCTCAGCACGTTGCCGCCGACGCTGGCGGTGTCTTCGCCCAGGCTGTTGCCGTCGTTCGCCGCGATCGGCTGGTCATCGATGATGGTGACGTCCAGGCTGTCGCTGGCCGACGAACCATCCTCGTCGGTGACCACCACGGCAAAGCTCTCGCTGGCCTGGTCGGAACCGAGGGCGTTGCTTACCGGGGCTTGCAGCGTGTAGGTGTAGGACACCATGCCGCCGGCCGCCGTACCGCTGTAGCCGTTGATCACCAGCACCCCGGCCGGGCTGTCGATCACCAGGTTGACGCTGCCGGAGTTGGCCAGTTGCGCGTAGGTGAAGCTCACGCCGCCGATGCTGACGCTGGCGATGCCATCAGGCGCGCTGACTCCGAAGCTGCCGCTGTCGCTCAGTGGGTGGGATTGGTCGGTGCCGCCCGGCAGGTCGTCCTCGTCCACCAGTACTTCGCCGCCCTGCAGATTCAAGCCGGTGATGACCACCCCGTCATCGGCGCCCTGGATGGTCAGATTGAGGACAGCGGCATCGATATCACCGTCACCGTCGCGCATGGTGTAGGCGAAGGAGTCATTCAACGACTCGCCTTCGCTCAGCCCCTGGATAATTTCCTGGGTCGCCGGATCGGTATAGAGCGTGTAGCTGTAGCTGCCGTTGGCATTCAGCAGCAGCTGGCCGTAGGTACCGGCATAGCTGCCGGGGGTGGTGACGGTCTTGCCGCCATCGGCGCCGGCGATGTCGTTGCTCAGCACGTTGCCGCCGACGCTGGCGGTGTCCTCACCCAGGCTGTTGCTGTCGTTCGCCGCGATCGGCTGGTCATCGATGATGGTGACGTCCAGGCTGTCGCTGGCCGACGAGCCATCATCGTCGGTAACCACCACGGCAAAGCTCTCGCTCGCCTGGTTGGAACCGAGGGCGTTGCTCACCGGATCCTGCAGCGTATAGGTGTAAGACACCGTGCCGCCAGCAGCGGTGCCGCTGTAGCCGTTGATCACCAGCACGCCGGCCGGGCTGTCGACCACCAGGTTGACGCTGCCGGAGTTGGCCAGTTGCGCGTAGGTGAAGCTCACTCCGCCGATGCTGACGCTGGCGATGCCGTCCGGCGCGCTGATGCCGAAGGTGCCACTGCCGCTCAGCGGGTCGGACTGGTCGGTGCCGCCCGGCAGGTCGTCCTCGTCCACCAGCACTTCGCCGCCCTGCTGGTTCAAACCGGTGATGGTCACGCCATCATCGGCACCCAGAATAGTGATGGTCAGGGTCGCGGTGTCGAGATCGCCGTCGGCGTCCCGCATCGTGTAGGTGAAGGTCTCGGTCAGGGTTTCGCCTTCCCCTAGCGCCTGAACCGCCGGATTGCTGTTGTCCAGCAAGAAGCTGTAGGTACCGTTGCCAGTATCGGTGAAGGTGCCATAGGTAGCCGCGGTGCTGCTCCAGGACACGAAGCTG
>JAKFDF010000188.1:0-9609 GCA_036676275.1 Lysobacter sp. | reverse complement strand
GCCACCCAGCTGCGCGAGAAGCAGAAGGTCAAGCGCATCTACGGCCTGCTGGAGCGCCAGTTCCGCAACTACTACAAGAAGGCTTCGACCCGGAAGGGCAACACCGGCGAGAACCTGCTGCAGCTGCTGGAAACCCGCCTGGACAACGTCGTCTACCGCATGGGCTTCGCCATCACCCGCCCGGCGGCGCGCCAGCTGGTCAGCCACCGCGGCGTCACCGTCAACGGCAAGCCGGTCAACCTGCCTTCCTACGCGGTCAAGGCGGGCGACGCGATCGCGCTGTCGGAGAAGGCGCAGAAGCAGTTGCGCGTGCAGGAGTCGCTGACCGTGTCCGGCCAGATGGACCTGTCGCCGTCCTGGATCGAAGTCGACGCGAAGGCGTTCGCCGGCGTGTTCAAGGCGGTGCCGGATCGCGCCGACCTGCCGGCCGACATCAACGAAGCGCTGATCGTCGAGTTGTATTCCAAGTAACCGATGTCGGTGAACCTGGGCCAACGGGTCCCGGTTCGCCCCGAAACCTGGCCGTTGCGCAATGCGTACCGGCCGCCCCCTCGATCAGGGGGGGCTCCAAACGCTGCAAGCCGGTGCCCACCCCAAGCCCCGGAATATTTGGAGACGCTGCAAACATGACGGTCACCGCCAACCAAGTCCTGCGCCCGCGCGGCCCCCAGATCGAACGCCTCGCCGGCAACCGCGCGAAGGTCGTGATCGAACCGCTGGAGCGTGGCTACGGCCATACCCTGGGCAACGCGCTGCGCCGCGTGTTGCTGTCCTCGATACCCGGTTTCGCCATCACCGAGGTCGAGATCGACGGCGTGCTGCACGAGTACACCACGGTCGAAGGCCTGCAGGAAGACGTTCTCGAGGTGCTGCTCAACCTCAAGGACATCGCAATCCGCATGGGCACCGGCGACAGCTCCACCCTGAGCCTGTCCAGGCAGGGCCCGGGCGTGGTCATCGCCGGCGACATCAAGACCGACCACAACGTCGAGATCCTCAACCCCGAGCACGTGATCGCGCACCTGACCAAGGATACGGCGCTGAACATGCGGCTCAAGATCGAGCGCGGCTTCGGCTACCAGCCGGCTTCCGCGCGCCGCAAGCCGGACGAGGAAACCCGCACGATCGGCCGGCTGATGCTGGACGCGTCGTTCTCGCCGGTGCGGCGCGTCGCCTACGCGGTGGAAGCCGCGCGCGTCGAGCAGCGCACCGACCTCGACAAGCTGGTGCTCGACATCGAGACCAACGGCACCATCGACGCCGAGGAAGCCGTGCGCACTGCCGCCGACATCCTCAGCGACCAGCTCAGCGTGTTCGGCGACTTCACCCACCGCGACCGCGGCGCGGCGAAGCCGGCCGCGACCGGCGTGGACCCGGTGCTGCTGCGCCCGATCGACGACCTGGAGCTGACCGTGCGTTCGGCCAACTGCCTCAAGGCCGAGAGCATCTATTACATCGGCGACCTGATCCAGAAGACCGAGGTCGAGCTGCTCAAGACCCCGAACCTGGGCAAGAAGTCGCTCACCGAGATCAAGGAAGTGCTTGCGCAGCGCGGCCTGTCGCTGGGCATGAAGCTCGAGAACTGGCCGCCGGCCGGGATCGCCTCGCACGGCATGATGGGGTGAGCCCGCGCCGCTCACGCGGCCCTGCCGCGTGGCGCGGGCGAACGCCCGGCGCGCTGCGCCGGGCCGGGGGTGCAAACGCGGCGTAAGCCGCGGCTTCAAGTAGTTGATTTTTTTTGAAACAACCGCCGACGAATCCCGAGGTTCGCGGCAAGCGCCGGACAGGACGACCGGCCAGGACCAGCGCAGTCCGCAGCGGCACCGCCATGAAGGCGACAACGAACTACAACAGTTACGACATTCAACAAGGATCCAAGCCATGCGCCACCAGAAATCCGGACGCAAGTTCAGCCGCACCAGCGCGCATCGCCAGGCGATGTTCGAGAACATGGCCGCGTCGCTGATCAAGCACGAACTGATCAAGACCACGCTGCCCAAGGCCAAGGAGCTGCGTCGCGTCGCCGAGCCGCTGATCACGCTGGCCAAGACCGACAGCGTCGCCAACCGCCGCCTCGCGTTCTCGCGACTGCGCGACAAGGAAGCGGTCGGCACCCTGTTCACCGTGCATGGCCCGCGTTACGCCAGCCGCCCGGGTGGCTACCTGCGCATCCTCAAGTGCGGCTTCCGCTCCGGCGACAACGCGCCGATGGCGTACGTCGAGCTGGTCGAGCGCCCGCAGGCAGCGGCCGAGTAAACCGCGTCACGCGTGACCACGAACCCCGGCCCAGGCCGGGGTTTTCGTTTTGCAGGACTGTATCGACGCCGGCTTCGCCGTGGCGGAGCCGGTTCCCGGGATCGGATGCCGCGGATGCTCCCCCGCACGCAATCCTCATGGTGCGGCTTCCCAAGCCGCCCCGCTGCCACTATCGTGCGCAACATGACGATGAATCCGCTCCGCTGGTCCTTCCGCGCCCGTTGCCTCGCGGGCTTTGCCGCGTGCGCGGCGCTGCTTGCCTTCGCCCTGTACGCGCAGCTGCATGATGGGCTGCAGCCTTGCCCGCTGTGCATCTTCCAGCGGGTCGCCTTCGCCGTGCTCGGCCTGGCATTGCTGGCCGCCGGCCTGCATGCGCCGCGCGGCGACCGTGGACGACGCGGCTACGGCGTGCTGGCGTTGCTGGCCGCGACCGCCGGCATCGCGATCGCCGGGCGCCATGTCTGGTTGCAGCACTTGCCGGCCGACCAGGTGCCGATGTGCGGCCCCGGGCTGAATTACCTGCTGGACGCGATGCCGATCTCCGGCGTGATCCGCACGGTACTGACCGGGTCTGGTGAGTGCGCGAAGGTCGACTGGGCGCTGCTGGGCCTGTCGATGCCGGAATGGAGCCTGGCGTGGTTCGTGTTGCTGGCGCTGTGGGTCGCGCTGACCATGTTCCCCAGGCAGCGCTGAACGCGGCGCGCCGCCAACGGCTTTTGCGCCGACGTGTTGCGGCGCCATCGCGGCAGCGCGATGATGCGGTGCCGCAGTGCAACAACACGATGGAACCCCGATGTCCGGCAGCGACCGCAACCTGCAATCCGTGAACGTCGCCGCCGACTGGTCGCCGGGATCGTGGCGGCTGCGCGCGGCCACGCAGCTGCCGACGTATCCGGATGCGCAGGCGCTGCAGCAGGCACTGTCGGAACTGCATGCATTGCCGCCACTGGTGACGTCGTGGGAAATCCTCGCGCTCAAGCAACGGCTGGCCGAAGCCCAGGAGGGCCGGCGCTTCCTGCTGCAGGGCGGCGATTGCGCCGAGAATTTCGGCGACTGCAGTTCGGCGGTGATCTCCAACCGGCTCAAGGTGCTGCTGCAGATGAGCCTGGTGCTGGTGCACGGCTTGCGGTTGCCGGTGGTGCGCGTCGGCCGCTTCGCCGGCCAGTACGCCAAGCCGCGGTCGGCCGACACCGAGACCATCGATGGCGTGACCCTGCCTAGCTACCGCGGCGACATCGTCAATGCGCCGGAATTCTCCGAGCAGGCGCGCACGCCGGATCCGCGGCGCATGATCAAGGCGCACGCGCGTTCGGCGATGACGATGAACTTCGTGCGCGCGCTGATCGATGGCGGTTTCGCCGACCTGCACCATCCCGAATACTGGGACCTGGGCTGGGTCGGGCATTCGCCGCTGGCCGAGGAGTACCGGCGCATGGTCGCCGGAATCGGCGATGCGGTGCGCTTCATGGAGACGCTGTCGGGCAGCGAGGTGCACAACCTCAACCGTGTCGATTTCTACACCTCGCACGAAGCCCTGCTGCTGCCGTACGAGGAGGCGCAGACCCGGCAGGTGCCGCGGCAATGGGGCTGGTTCAACCTCGGCACGCATTTCCCGTGGATCGGGATGCGTACTGCGGCAGCGGCCGGTGCGCACGTGGAATATTTCCGCGGCATCCGCAACCCGATCGCGCTCAAGGTCGGGCCTTCGGTCACGCCGGAGCAGCTGCTGCGCCTGGTCGACGTGCTCGATCCCGACGACGAGCCCGGGCGATTGACCCTGGTGCATCGCATGGGCGCCACCCAGGTGGCGGCCAAGCTGCCGCCATTGCTCGATGCGATGCGCCGCGACGGCCGCCGCGTGCTCTGGGTCTGCGATCCGATGCACGGCAATACCGAGGCCACCGCCAACGGCTACAAGACCCGGCGCTTCGCCAACATCCGCAGCGAGCTGGAGCAAGCTTTCGAACTGCATGCCGCGGCGGGCACGCGCCTGGGCGGCGTGCACCTGGAGCTGACCGGCGAAGACGTCACCGAGTGCACCGGCGGCGCGCGCGACCTTACCGACGCCGACCTGGCCCGCGCCTATCGCTCCACCGTCGACCCGCGCCTGAATTACGAGCAGGCGCTGGAGGTGGCGATGCTGGTCGTGCGCAAGCAGGCGCAGCTCGCGGCGCCCGCATCGGCCTGATTCGCGGCCGGATCGCGTGCTAGGCTCGGCGCGGTCCCGTCCGGAGCGTGCCATGTCGCCGATGCGATCCATCTGCACCTTGACTGCGCTGCTGCTGTCGGCGGCAACCGCCCATGCGGGCGACGTGGTGGGCATCCTGCCGCAGGACGGCGGCGTGACCGTGCGCTTGCGCGGCATCTCCGCCGTCAGCGCCGATGTCGCGTGGGCCAGCGGTCGCGATGGCACGGTGCTGCGCACGATCGATGGCGGCGCGCACTGGCAGGCGTTCAAGGTGCCGGATGCGGGGGCGCTGGATTTTCGCGATGTCGAGGGTTTCGACGCCGACACCGCGGTGGTGCTGAGCATCGGCCCGGGCGAAGCCTCGCGCGTCTATCGCACCGAAGACGGCGGCAGGAGCTGGACGCTGTCCCTGCAGAACCGCGATCCGCGCGCGTTCTTCGACTGCATGGCTTTCGAGGGCGAGCGCGGCTGGATGCTGGGCGATCCGGTCGACGGGCGCTTCCAGGTTCATGGCACCGTCGACGGCGGCCGCAGCTGGCGACTGCTGGAAACCCGCATGCCCGCGGCCCGGGCCGACGAAGCCGCGTTCGCGGCGAGCGGCACCTGCATCGCGCGCACGCCCTGGGGCGAACAGCTCGCGGTCAGCGGCGGTGGCGCGGCGCGCGTGTACCTCGGCGACTCCGGGCAGCGCGAATGGTGGGCCACGGACAGCGGCCTGCCGTCGCGGGTGCCGGCCGCCGGCATCTTTTCCGCCGCGCCGATGGGCGACGACATGCTGCTGGTGGGGGGCGACTTCGAGCACGAGGCAGCGCCCGGCAGCGCGGCGCGCGTGCGGTTCACGAGTGGCCACGGCTTGACGATCGAGGCCTTGCCGGCGCCGCGAGGCTATCGTTCCGGCGCGGCCTGCGGCGGAACGGGCGATGCACGCTGCGTCGCGGTCGGTCCCACCGGCGTCGATGCGCTGGTCGATGGCGCATGGCAGCGCGTTTCCGACGTCGGCTACGACGCCGTCGATTTCGCCGGCAACGTCGGCTGGGCCAGCGGCGATGCGGGCCGGATCGCCCGCATCGAGATTGCCGACGGCCAATAGCGCCCGCGGTTATTCCGCAGGCGGTTGGCGCAGGTCCAGGGTCGGCAGGAACCGCGGTGGCTTGCGTGCCTTCGACGCCTGCTCGAAGCCGTAGGCGATCGCGATCAGGGTCGGTTCGCTCCATGCGCGCCCCATGAACACGATCCCGACCGGCAATTCATGGGCGAAGCCGGCCGGTACCGTGATCGACGGATAGCCGGCGACCGAAGTGATCTGCGAGACGCCGCCCACGGTCGGGTCGCCGCTGACGACGTGGTCGCCGAGCACGGTGTCGGTCGGGAACGCCGGCCCCCACGACGGCGCGAGCAGGGCGTCGAGCTGGTGCGCTTGCAGCGCCGCGTCGATGCCCTCCGGGCCGGCGCGGCGTTTCGCGCGCGCCAGCGCGTCGAGGTAGTCGCGATCGGTCAGCGGTCCCTTGGCCTGCGCCTGTTCGAACAGTTCCTGCCCGAACCATGGCATCTCCAGGTCGGCATGCGCCTTGTTCCAGGCGATCAGGTCCGCCAGTGTTTTCGGCGCGACATCGGCGCGGGCGAGGTAGGCGGCGATGTCGTGCTTGAACTCGTACAGCAGCACGGTGAACTCGTCGTCGCCGAGGGTGTCGATGTTGGGCACGTCGACCGGGTCGACGATCACCGCACCCTGCGCCTCGAGCACGGCGATGGCCCGCTCGAGTATGCGGTCGGCGTTGGGCTCCATGCCCGCGAGCTTGCGCACCACGCCGATGCGCTTGCCGGCCAATGCGCCGGGCTTCAGGAAAGCGGTGTAGTCGGTGCCGTGCTGCGCGGCGGGTGCGGTCGCCGCATCGTCGGGGTCGCTGCCCGCCATCGCGGTGAGCAGCGCGGCGGCGTCGGCCACGGTGCGCGTCATCGGGCCGGCGGTGTCCTGCGAATGCGCCAGCGGGATGACGCCGCTGCGGCTCACCAGTCCGAGCGTGGGCTTGATCCCGACCAGCCCGGTCATCGCCGCCGGGCAGATCACGCTGCCGTCGGTCTCGGTGCCGACCCCGACCACGGCGAGGTTCGCCGCGATCGCGCTGCCGGTGCCGGAGCTCGAACCGCAGGGGTTGCGGTCCAGCACGTACGGGTTGCGCGTCTGCCCGCCGCGCCCGCTCCAGCCGGAACTGGCATGGGTGGAGCGGAAGTTGGCCCATTCGCTGAGATTGGTCTTGCCCAGGATCACGGCGCCGGCGTCGCGCAGGCGTTGCACGAGGAAGGCGTCGGCCGTCGGCCGGTTGTCGGCCAGCGCCAGCGAACCGGCGGAATTGACCATCGGCGTGGCGTCGATATTGTCCTTGAGCAGCACCGGGATGCCATGCAGCATGCCGCGCAGCTTCCCGGCCTGGCGCTCGGCGTCGCGCGCGTCGGCCTCGGCGAGTGCGTCCGGATTGAGTTCGATCACCGCATTGAGCGTCGGGCCGGCATCGTCGATGGCCGCGATGCGTTCGAGGTAGGCCTGGGTGAGGGCATGGCTGCTGAGCGTGCCATCGCGCATGCGCCGTTGCAGGCCGGCAATGTCGCTTTCGGCGTAGGCGAAGGAGCCCGCAGCGGGCCCGGCTTCGACGGCGGGCTGCGCCTGCGCACGAACCTGAAGCGGGAGTCCGGCGACGGCGATCGTCGCCAACAGCGAGAGCATGCAGCGCATGGCGTTCCCCGATGTGCAGCCGGGCGGCCGCGAAGGCGACAGCATCCCGCGCCGCGCCGGTGCGGGCAAGTCTCGCCGAATCAGTAACGGCGGCGCAGGATGTCGCGCGCCAGCACCCAGACCACCAGCAGGTTGATCGCCAGCACCGCCAGGGCCGGCCAGCCGGGATGGTTCCAGAGCGCGTACAGGTCCAGCGGCAGGTACAGCGAAGCGGCGATGCAGCCCAGCCACGAAGCCCAGGCCTTGGCGCGCCACAGGCCCCAGGCTTCGAGCAGGTGCAACAGGCCGTAGGCCATCACCGCGGCCGCGGCCCAGTGCACGGCGCCGGGACTGATCTGGCGCGCGAACAGCGCCAGCGCACCGGCCTGCGGATCGAGCTGGAAGCGGGCGATCAGTTCGTGCAGCCAGCGCAGCAGCGGCGCCGGCCCCAGCAGTTCCAGGCCGCTGGCGGCGAGTACCGCCAGCAACCCCTTGACGCCTTCGACCAGTGCGATCGCATGCAGGCCCGGATGCGCGTGCGGATCCGGGTTGTAGTGCGGATGCCGCGGGTCCGTCAGCGGATAGTCGTGCGGGCGCATGGGGCGCGCAGGCTAACCGGTTACGCCGTTGCCATCCGGCTTCACGCCGCGCGCGAGGCGCGCTTGCGGTCGGTCTCGGTCAGGAACTTCTTGCGCAGGCGGATTTCCTTGGGCGTGACTTCCACCAGCTCGTCGTCCTCGATGAAGTCCAGCGCCTGCTCCAGCGTGTACTTGATCGCCGGGGTCAGCTGGATCGCATCGTCCTTGCCGGAGGCGCGCATGTTGGTCAGCGGCTTGGTCTTGATGACGTTGACGGTGAGGTCGTTGTCCTTGCTGTGAATGCCGACCAGCTGGCCTTCGTACACCAGGTCGCCTTCGGCGGCGAACAGCTTGCCGCGATCCTGCAGCGGCCCGAGCGAATAGGCCGGGGTCGCGCCCGGGGCATTGGCGATCATCACCCCGTTGATGCGCTTGGCGATCGCACCCTGTTCCTTCGGGCCGTAGTGGTCGAACACGTGGAACAGCAGGCCGGAGCCCTGGGTCAGGGTGCGGAACTCGTTCTGGAACCCGATCAGGCCGCGGGCCGGGATCATGTAGTCCAGGCGCACGCGCCCCTTGCCGTCGGACTCCATGTTCTTCAGCTGGGCCTTGCGGGTACCGAGCTTGTCCATGACGCCGCCCTGGTGCTGTTCCTCGATGTCGACCACCAGCTGCTCGATCGGCTCCATCTGCTGGCCGTCGATTTCCTTGATGATGACTTCGGGGCGCGACACGGCCAGCTCGAAGCCCTCGCGGCGCATGTTCTCGATCAGCACCGACAAGTGCAGCTCGCCGCGGCCGGAGACCAGGAACTTGTCCGGGTCCGAGCCTTCCTCGACCTTCAGCGCGACGTTGTGCAGGGTCTCGCGCTCCAGCCGCTCGCGCAGCTGGCGGCTGGTGATGAACTTGCCGCCGCTGCGGTCCTTGTTGCCGGCGAACGGCGAATTGTTGACCTGGAAGGTCATGCTGATGGTCGGCTCGTCGACGGTCAGGGCCGGCAGCGCCTCGGGCGTGTCCAGCGCGCAGATGGTGTCGGAGATGCTGAGGTCCGCGACGCCGGAGATGGCGACGATGTCGCCGGCCTCGGCTTCCTCCACCTCGACCCGCTCCAGGCCCATGAAGCCGAGCACCTGCAGCACCTTGGCCTGGCGCTTCTTGCCGTGGCGGTCGACCACGCTCACCGGCATGTTGGTGCGCACCTTGCCGCGCTGGATGCGGCCCACGCCGATCAGGCCGACGAAGTTGTTGTAGTCCAGCTGGCTGATGCGCATCTGGAACGGGCCGTCGGGATCGACCGACGGCGGCGGCACGTGCTTCATGATCGCTTCGTACAGCGGGGTCATGTCGCCGTCGCGCGCAGTGTCCTCGAGGCTCGCATAGCCGTGCAGCGCAGAGGCGTAGACGATCGGGAAATCGAGCTGTTCGTTGGTCGCGCCGAGCTTGTCGAACAGGTCGAACACCTGGTCGATCACCCAGTCCGGTCGCGCGCCCGGGCGGTCGATCTTGTTGACCACGACAATCGGCTTGAAGCCCATCGCGAACGCCTTCTGGGTGACGAAGCGCGTCTGCGGCATCGGCCCGTCCATCGCGTCCACCAGGATCAGCACCGAGTCGACCATCGACAGCACGCGCTCGACTTCGCCGCCGAAGTCGGCATGTCCGGGGGTGTCGACGATGTTGATGCGGTTGCCCCGCCAGGTGATGGCGGTGTTCTTGGACAGGATCGTGATGCCACGCTCCTTTTCCTGGTCGTTGCTGTCCATGACGCGCTCGGCGAGCACGGTGCGTTCGGAGAACGTGCCGGACTGCTTGAGCAGGCAATCGACCAGGGTGGTCTTGCCATGGTCGACGTGGGCGACGATGGCGATGTTGCGGAG
>JAKFDF010000187.1:0-6300 GCA_036676275.1 Lysobacter sp. | reverse complement strand
GGCCAACGAGAAGCCGCGCTTCGGCCAGGTCAAGCTGACCATCGCCCAGTTCTTCCTGCCCGGCGGCAGCAGCACCCAGAACAAGGGCGTGGTGCCGGACATCCGCTTCCCGGTCTCGGTCGACGCCAGCGAATTCGGCGAGAGCACCTACGACAACGCGTTGCCGTGGACCCGGATCGCCGCGGTGCCGCACACCCGCTACGGCAACTTCACCCCGCTGCTGGCCAGGCTCGACGCGCTGCACGACTCCCGCATCGCCGCCAACAAGGAATTCCAGTGGTGGTCGCAGGACGTCGCCGAGTTCCGCGCCGAGCGGGCCAAGAAATACGTGTCGCTCAACGAGGTCGAGCGCCGCAGCGAGCGCGACAAGGACGAGGCCAAGCGCAAGCAGCGTCAGGCCGAACGCAAGGCGCTGGGCCTGAAGCTCGACCCACTGGCCATCGACAGCAGCGACGACGGCCTGCAGGCGAGCGAACGCGACGTGGTCGCCGACGCCGCGCGCGAGAAGGCCGCCCAGGACCGGCCCGACCCGCTGCTGCGCGAGTCGGCGGCGATCCTCGCCGACGCCACCAGCCTGCTCGCCGGCAGCAAGCAGCTGTCGGCGCAGGTGCTGCCGGCAACCGGCAAGGCGATGCACTGGGCCGAATAGCGGCTTCTCCCTGCAGGAAGGCCGCGGTTCGCAAGAATCGGATAGCGGGCGCCCGGTGCGCCCGTTATCGTTCCCGCCATGGACAAGCGCAGCGACCACCAGCAGGCAAGCCGTCCGGACCCGCGCCTGGAGCGCGCCCGCGCGCTGCTCGACGGCGATGAGCTGACCCTGGCCGAACTCGCCGCCGCGGTCGGCATCAGCGCCACCCACCTGCAGCGCCGCTTCACCGCGCGCTTCGGCCTGAGCCCGGCGCAATACCTCGCCCAGCGCAAGCTCGGCGCGCTGAAATCGGCGTTGCGCGAGGGCCGCGACGTCAGCGCCGCGCTGTACGACGCCGGCTACGGTTCGCCGTCGCGCGTGTACCAGGACGGCGCCGCGAAACTGGGCATGACGCCGGCGAGTTTCCGTGCCGGTGGGCTGGGCGAGGCGATCCGCTGGAGCCTGGTCGCGACCGAACTCGGCACGGCGCTGGTGGCGACGACGCAGCGCGGCATCTGCATGGTCGAACTGGGCGACGACGCGGCGGCGCTGGAAGCCAAGCTGCGCGCCGAGTTCCCGCGGGCGCAACTGCAACGCGTGGATGCCGGCCGCGACGAGTTCCTCGCGCCGCGGTTGCAGGCCGTGGCCGCGCGCCTGGCGGGCCGGCAGGACGGCGACGTGGCGATCGACCTGCTCGGCACCGCGTTCCAGAAAAAGGTCTGGGATGCATTGATGAAGATCCCGTCCGGCGAGACCCGCAGCTATGCCGAACTTGCGGCGCAGCTCGGGCAACCGCGCGCCGCGCGTGCGGTGGCCGGCGCCTGCGCCCATAACCGCGTGGCGGTGGTGGTGCCCTGCCATCGCGTGGTCCGGGGCGACGGTTCGCCAGGCGGGTATCGCTGGGGCCTGCCGCTGAAGCAGCGGCTGCTGCGGCGCGAAGCCGCGCAGCGGCGCGGAGCGCCGGCCAGTGCCGGCGATGCGTGACCAACGGCGCTGCGCGCCGCCGCCCCGATCGCGTACCCTGCGCGCTTGCCGCGCGCCCGGCTCCAGGGATCATCCGAACACAGTCCGTCCTGCAGGCCCGAGCACGGGATGACACCCGGCTTGTCCGGACCTCCTCCCTCTCCTTGCGATCCATACCCGATGCATCAGTCCGGTTCTCCCGCCGCTGCCCCCGGCGGCGCCGCCATCGCACTCGCGCTGGCCGCCGTCTACGTGATCTGGGGCTCGACCTACCTCGCCATCCGCTTCGCGCTGGAAGGCGGCCTGCCGCCGTTGCTGATGGCGGGCGGGCGCTTCGTGCTCGCCGGCGGGCTGATGTACGCCGCGTTGCGCCTGCGCGGCGTGCCGGCGCCGACCCGCGCGCAATGGCCGACGATCGCGGCGATGGGCGTGCTGCTGCTGGGCCTGGGCAACGGCATGGTGTGCGTCGCCGAGCAGACGGTGTCCTCGGGCATGGCCGCGGTCGCGGTCGCGTCGGCGCCGCTGTGGATGGCGCTGTTCTCCGCGCTGCGCGGAGACCGGCCGACGCGGATCGAATGGATCGGGCTGGCGATCGGCTTCGCCGGCGTGGTCTGGCTCAATGCCGGCAGCAGCCTGGCCGCTTCCAGGACCGGGCTGGTGGCGTTGATCGTGGCGACGGTGGCCTGGGCATTCGGGTCGATCTGGAGCCGCGGCCGCGACCTGCCGTCGCCGTTCATGACCGCCGCCGCGCAGATGCTGGTCGGCGGCGCGGTCATGCTGGTCGCCGGTTGGCTGATCGGCGAACGCCTCGACGGCATGCCGAGCCCGAAGGGCTTGCTGTCGGTCGCCTACCTCGCCGGTTTCGGCTCGATCGTCGCCTTCAGCGCCTACATCTGGCTGCTGCACCACGTGCGGCCGGCGCTCGCCGGCAGCTACGCCTACGTCAACCCGGCGATCGCGGTGGCGCTGGGCGCGTGGCTGGCGAACGAACAGTTCAGCGGCTCGGAATACGTGGCGATGGGGGTGATCCTGCTGGGCGTGGTCGCGATCACCCTTGCCAAGGCGGGCAGGACCGCGCCGGCCGGGCCAACCGCGGCAAAACCGGAGACCGCGGCATGAGCGAAGCGCGCATCGACCGCCGCGGGCTGTGGATGGCCGTGGGCGCGTTCGTGCTGTGGGGCGTGATGCCGCTGTACTGGCACCTGCTCAAGGCGGTGCCGTCGCTGCAGATCATCGCCCACCGCATCGTCTGGAGCGCGGTGTTCGTCGCCGGCTGGCTGCTGTGGAAATACGGCCGCGGCTGGCTGCGCGAAACCCTGGCGCATCCGCGCGCGGCGTGGATGCTGGCGCTCAGCGGCGTGCTGATCGCGTTCAACTGGGGCCTGTACATCTGGGCGGTCAACGCCGGCCACGTGGTCGAGACCAGCCTGGGCTACTTCATCAATCCGCTGCTCAACGTCGTGCTCGGAGTGGTGGTGCTGAAGGAGCGCCTCAACCGCGTGCAGTGGGCGTCGGTGGCGATCGCCACCGGCGGGGTGCTGTGGCTGACCGCCAACTACGGCAGCTTCCCGTGGATCGCGCTGTCGCTGGCCGCCTCGTTCGGCGCCTACGGCCTGGTCCGCAAGCTGGTCGCAGTGCCGCCGGTGCGCGGCCTCGGCGTCGAGAGCCTGTACCTGCTGCTGCCCGCGCTGGCGTTGCTGCTGTGGGGCGAAAGCCACGGCGACGGCGGCTTCATCGCGCACGGCGGCGTCGCATCCTGGGGCTGGTTCGCGGGAGCATTGCTGGTGTTCGGCGGCATCCTCACCGCGCTGCCGCTGATCGGCTTCGCCGACGCGGTGAAGCGGATTCCCTACTCGATGGTCGGCCTGCTGCAGTACATCGCGCCGACGTTGCAGCTGCTGTGCGGCGTGCTGGTATTGGGCGAGAGCTTCGACCGCGACCGCGCGATCGGCTTCGCCTTCATCTGGATGGCGCTGGCGATCTACGCCGCCGACGGCTTGCTGCGCGCGCGCGCGAAACCGGCGGCCGCAGCCACCGGTTCCTGAAGGCCACGGTCCCGCGGGTCACGCCCCGCGCAATGCGTCCGTGACCGGCAGCCGCGCCGCGCGCAGCGCGGGGAACAGGCCGCCGACCAGGCCGATGCCCAGCGCCCACTTCAGCCCGGTCCACAGCAGTTCCGGCGAGACCTTGAACTGGAACACGACCTGGCTGAAGTTGTTGCCCAGGGTGGAAACGGTGTGGCCGTTGAACAGCAGCCAGGCCACCGCGGCGCCGAGCAGGCCGCCCAGCAGCGCCAGCAGCATCGTCTCCAGCATCACCGCCACCACCACCGGCAGGCCGCGGAAACCGATCGCGCGCATGGTCGCGATCTCGCGCGCGCGCCCCGCGACCGCGGCGTACATGGTGTTGAGCGCGCCGAACACCGCGCCGATCGCCATGATCGTGCCGATCACCGTGCCCAGGATGTTGATCAGCTTGGTCAGGCCCTCCGACTGCCTGGCGTAGTAGTCGTGGGTGGTCAGCACGTCGAGCTTGAGCCGCGGGTCGTCGGCGAGCGCGCCCTTGACCCGGGCGAAGCCGTCCTTGCCCGCGAGCTTGACCGTCACCGACTGGTAGGAACTGCGGTCGTAGGTCGAAGCCACGGTCTGCGCATCGCCCCACAATTCCGAATCGTGCGAGTCGCCTGAAGCGAAGATGCCGACCACGGTCCAGTCCTGGTTCCCCAGTTCCAGCGTCCTGCCGACCTCCAGCCCGCGGAACTGGTGTTGCGCGCCCTGGCCGACGACCAGTTCGCGCAGGCCGTTGCCGAACCTGCGGCCGGCGATGATCCGCACCTGCGGACGGACGCTCCAGGCCTCGGGCCCGACCCCGCGGAACTGGACGTTGGCGTCGGTGCCGTCGGCCTTGGTCGGCAGGTTGATCACCTGCGACAGCTCGGGCGAGATCGCGGCCTGGCCGTCGGCGCCGCGGGCGATGCCGGGCAGGCTGGAGATCAGCGGCACCTGCTCGCGCGCGATCACCGAGTTGGTTTCGGCCTGCGACCCGCCGCGCAGGATGATCGCGGTATCGTCGCTGCCGGTCTGGTCGAGCGTGGCCTTGAAGCCCTCGCCCATCGCCAGCATCGCCACCAGCACGCCGACCACGCCGGCGATGCCGACCACGATCACGCTGGACGCGCCCCAGCGCTGCGGCAGGCTGGCGACGCCGATCCGCGCCGCGGCCAGCGCCAGCCGGCCGCCGCGGGTGAACAGCAGCCACAGCGCCAGCAGCACCGCGATCGCGAGCACGCCGGGCCACGGCAGCACCACCCAGGCCGCCAGGCCCGCGGCCAGCGCGAGCACCACCCCGAGATTGCCGAGCCAGCGGCGGAAACGCGCTTGCGGCTTGTGGCTGTTGTTCTTCATGGCATGTTCCTCAGCGTCCCGCCAGCGCATCGACGATTTTCAGGCGCATCGCGCGCAGCGCCGGCAGCAGCCCGACCACCACGCCGATCGCCAGCATCAGCGCGACGCCCATCGCCCAGGTCTGCGGCATCACCGTCGGCAACGAGATCATGCCGCCGCTGGCCGCGCTCACCGCGGGCATCAGTACCGCGGCGATGCCCAGGCCGATCACCCCGCCCAGCACCACCAGGAACACCGACTCGCCCAGCACCAGCCACAGCACGCTGCGGTTGCTGAAGCCGATGGTCTTGAGGATCGCCAGCTCGGGAATGCGTTCGCGCACCGCTTGCGCCATGGTGTTGCCGGTCAGCAGCAGCAGGGTGAAGAACACCGCGGCCATGATCGCGGTGACGATCAGCCCGATGTCCGCGAACTGCTTGGCGAAGGACTGGTTGAAGGCCTGCTCGGTCTGGGTCTTGGTCTCGTGGTCGGAATTCTCGCTGAGCGCGTCGATCGCCTGGGCGACGCGATCGGCGTGCGCCGGATCGTCGACCTGCACCATGTACCAGCCGACCCGGCCCTTGACGTAGTCGTTGGCCTCGTCGAAGTACTTCCAGTGGAACAGCAGCTGGTTCTCCTCGCCCTTGCGCTTGGCGTCGTCGATGCTGAAGATCCCGTCCAGCTTCAGCGGCCACGCGTTGCTGCCCTGCTGCGGGAAGATCGTGGCCTGCAGCGGGATGGTGTCGCCGACCTTCCAGCCGAAGCGCCTGGCCAGCGCCTCGCCGACGATCGCGCCGGTGCGGTCGGCCTCGAACGCCGCCTTCTGCGCGGCCGGGATCCGGTACTCGGGATACATGTCGAAATAATTCGGACCGACCGAGAAGTTCGGGAAGAAGTTCTTCGGGTCGCGGTAGATGCCGCCGAACCACGCCGCGTAGGCGACCTTGCGCACGCCCGGCACCCGTTCGACCTCGCTGCCGAGGCTGAAGGGCAGCATCTGCGTGATCGACAGGCGCGAGGCCACCACCAGGCGGTTGGCGCCGGCCACGCTGCCGCCGGAATTGAACGCCACGCGCACCGAATCCAGCATCCCGAACAGCAGGAACGCGGCCACCACCGACAGCAGCGTCAGCAGCGTGCGGGTGCGGCTGCGGAACAGCGAGGCCCAGACCAGCGAGAGGTATTTCATCGCGCGACCCTCAGTGCGCGGGCGCGGGCGCGTCGGTCAGCTCGCCCTTGTCGAGGTGGATGGTGTGGGTCGCGTATTCGGCGGCCTTGGGATCGTGGGTCACCATCACGATGGTCTTGCCGTGCTCGCGGTTGAGC
>JAKFDF010000186.1:0-7248 GCA_036676275.1 Lysobacter sp. | reverse complement strand
TCAGCCGAACGACGGATGCAGCAGTCGCTGGACGAACGCCGCGCCCACGCGCGGCTCCATCAGCAGCGTGAACGCGATCCCGTAGGCGGCGCCCCACAGGTGGGCGCTGTGGTTGACGTTGTCCTGGCCATGCTTCTCCATCCACACCGAGTACCCGACATACAGCGCGCCGTACACGATCGCCGGCACCGGCAGGAAGAACACGAAGATCAGCGACCACGGCTGCACCAGGATGAAGGTGAACAGCACCGCGGATACCGCGCCGGAAGCGCCAAGGCTGCGATAGCGCGCATCGCCGACATGGCGCAGGTAGGTGGGCAGGATCGCAACCACTATCGCCGACAGGTAGAACAGCACGAACCCCACCCGGCCGATGTAGGGCACGAACCACTGCTCGACCAGCCGCCCGAAGAAATACAGTGTGATCATGTTGAACAGCAGGTGCTGGAAATCGGCGTGGATGAAGCCGTGCGTGAGCAGCCGGTCGTACTGGTGCCGGCGCGCGATCGCCGGCGGCCACAGGATCAGGCGCTCGAGCAGGCGCGGGTTGTTGAACGCCAGCCACGACACCAGCACGGTGGCGACGATGATCAGCACGGTCAGCGAAAGCGCCACCGGCTAGCCTCCTGCCGCCTTCACCCGAAAACCGGTGGCCTGCGCCCGCAGCGCGGCGGTCTCCGCCTGGCGCGCCTTGAGCGCCGCCGCGACGTCGGCGGCGAATCCGGCGTAGGGATCGCCGATCTGGGACTGCAGTGCGCTGCTGTTGCCCTCCATCCGGCGGAAGCCTTCCAGCATATCGAGCTTGGATTGCGCCCCGTCGATCTTGCCCTTGACATGATCGTAGCGCTCCGGCGAGAGCCCGGCCGCCTGCGCACCGGCCTCGTCGATCGCGCCCGCGGTCATCGCGAACAGCGCCCGGGTCTCGGCGTCGCTGTCGTCCGCGGCGCGTGCCTGTTCGATCTTCTGGTATTCGGCCTGCAGCAGTTCCACCTCCTTGTGCATGCCGCGCACGTAGGCGTCGATGTCGGCGACCTGCAGGGGCGCGTCGGCTGCGGGCGCGGGCGCGCCTGGGGTCGCGGCGGATTCGGCCTCCGGCGCCGTGGCGGCGTCCGCGGTTGAAGTTGCCGGGGAGGTTTCGGCCGGATTGCCGCCGCAGGCCGCCAGGCCCAGCACGGCGGCCGCAAGGATCCAGCGCTTCATCGTCGGGCTTCCCCTGTCATGCGTTGCGGGCCGTGTCGCCCGCGGGCCGGTAATTGTCCTGCATCGGATAGCGCCGCGCATACAGCGCGAACACCAGCGCCGCCACGAACGCGAAGGCGGCGAAGAAGAACATCAGGAACGCATTCTCGCCGATCCCGGTGGCGGCGATCCGCGCGGTCACCGCTTCGTTGCGCACCGCGGCGTTGGTCAGCAGCACCCAGAGGTTGCCGAAGGTCACCGACAGGTACCAGAACGCCATGATCACGCCCTTCATCGCGCCGGTCGCCTGGCTGTAGGCGAATTCCAGCGCGGTCGCCGAGACCAGGATCTCGCCGAAGGTCAGCAGCGCGTAGGGCAAGGCCTGCCAGGCCAGCGAAGTCGATGCGCCGCTGTCGATGTGCAGCTGGATCAGGCCCGCGGCGATCCAGGCCACGCCCGAGAACGCGATGCCCCAGCCCATCCGCTTCAGCGCCGTGGGCTCGAAACCCATGCGCCGCAGCAGCGGGTACAGCACGATGTTGTTGAACGGGATCAGCAGCATCACCAGCAACGGGTTCAGCGCCTGCATCTGCGCCGGCACCTTCACCAGCCAGCTGGGCCACCACCAGGACTCGTGCGGTACCCGCATCTCGTTGCCCTGCAGGATCCAGGTCGAGGCCTTCTGGTCGAACAGCGACCAGAACGGGGTCACCAGCGCGAACACGATCAGGATCCGCAGCACCGCGCGCACGTCGTCGACCGACTTGTCCGGGTGCGTGCCGCGGGCGCGCTCGAGCTGCATCCAGGTGCCGATGCCGCCGAACAGCAGCACTGCGCCCAGCGCCAGGCAGGCGCTGATCACGAAGTCGAACCCTTCGGGCCAGAACCCGGGCTTGAGCGCCCAGCACAGCAGCATCGCCGCGGCCAGCGCGACGCCGACCAGCGCCACGGCCAGGCCGGCCCGCGCCTGTCCCGGCGCATGCGCCGCGAGCGCGGTGCGGGCGACGTTGAGGAACGAATGCGGATCCTTGCCGTGCGTGGGCGGCACCCGCACGTACTGCTTGCGCCCCATCCAGAACACCAGCGTGGCCACGCCCATCAGGATGCCGGGGATGCCGAACGCGACCGCGGGCCCGTAGCTGCGCAGGAAGATCGGCATCAGCAGCGAGGCGAAGAAGCTGCCGAAGTTGATGGTCCAGTAGAAGGCGTCGAACACGACCTTGGCCAGCGCCTTGTTGGCCTGGCTGAACTGGTCCCCGACGAACGACACCACGAGCGGCTTGATGCCCCCCGACCCCAATGCGATCAGCAACAGGCCGGTATAGAAGCCGGTGCGGTTGTCGTCGAACATCGCCAGCATCGCGTGGCCGGCGCAGTAGACCAGCGAGAACCACAGCACGGTGTTGTACTTGCCGAAGTAGCGGTCCGACAGCCAGCCGCCCAGCAGCGGGAAGAAGTACACGCCGATGACGAAGCTGTGGAAGACGTCCTTGGCGATCCCGGCGCGTTCGGCTTCCGGCGCATACAGCAGCAGCGTCGACACCAGGAACGGCGTCAGGATGTTGCGCATGCCGTAGAAGCTGAAGCGCTCGCAGGCCTCGTTGCCGATGATGTAGGGAACCTGGCGCGGCAGGCGCGCGGTTCCGGCCGCGGCCGTCAAGTCCAGTCCTCCAGGTTTTCGGCCGTGCAAAGTGCGGCGTAGCTCGGGCGCGCCTTCATCCGCCCGGCCAATGCCTTCAGCTGCGGCCAATCGGTCGCCGGGCGCGGCATGTTGCGCGACCAGCGCATCAGCATGGCCAGGTAGAAGTCGGCGGCGGTTGCGGAATCGCCCAGCAGGTACGGGCCGGATGCGGCCAACTGCGCATCGATGCGCTCCCACGCCGCCTCGATCCGCGGCCGCACGTGCTCGCGCACGAGCCCGGCGTTGTCCGCCCCCGCGGGCTCGTGCGGATACCACCAGATCCGGAACAGCGGCTGCACCGCATTGGCGAGGTGGAACATCCATTGGGTGTAGCGCGGCCGGCGCGGGTCGTCGAAAGCAGGCGCCAGGCCGGCCTGCGGATGGCGGTCGGCCAGGGTCATCGCCAGCGCCGCGGCCTCGGCCATCGGCACGCCGTCGAGCACCAGCGTCGGCACCACGCCGGCGGGATTGAGCGCGAGGTACTCGGGGCGCTTCTGCGCGCCGGCCGCGGTATCGACCAGCAGCAACGCGTGCGGATGCCCGCATTCGATCAACAGCCAGTGCACGAGCATGCTCGCGGCGCCTGGCGCGTAGTACAGCTGGTCGATGGATTGCCCCACGATGGCCCGCTCCGACATGGTTCCCGACCCGGACTATGCCAGCCATGCGCATTGGCTACCATGCCACGTTCATTTCCAGGAAGCCGTCGCATGCCACGCCCCGTCCTGCTGCTCGCCCTGCTCGCACTGGCCACGCCCCCCGCACCCACCGCCGCGGGCACCCCTGCCGAGCCCGCGTTGACCACGGTCGCCGAGCGCTCCGGATTCCTCAGGACCGGGCGCTACGACGAGGTGATCGCGCTGTGCGATGCCTTCGCCCGCGCCTACCCGGGCGCGGTGCGCTGCAACGAGTTCGGCACCACCCCGGAAGGCCGGCCGATGAAGGTGCTGGTCGCGACCCGCAGCGGCGCGCTCACCCCGGAAGCGGCGAAGGCCCGGGGCCTGCCGGTGCTGCTGGTCCAGGGCGGCATCCACGCCGGCGAGATCGACGGCAAGGACGCCGGCTTCCTCGCCCTGCGCCAGGCGCTCGACGGGCAAGCCGCCGTCGGCGACCTGGACAAACAGGTGCTGCTGTTCGTGCCGGTGTTCAACGTCGACGGGCACGAGCGCTTCGGCGCATGGAACCGCCCCAACCAGCGCGGCCCGGAACAGATGGGCTGGCGCACCACCGCCCAGAACTACAACCTCAACCGCGACTACCTGAAGGCCGACGCACCCGAAATGCAGGCGATGCTTGCGCTGGTCGAGGCCTGGGACCCGCTCGCCTACATCGACCTGCACGTCACCGACGGCGCCAAGTTCCGGCACGACGTCTCGGTGCAGGTGGAACCGCTGCATGCCGGCGACGGCGAGCTGCGCAAGGCCGGCATCGCGCTGCGCGACGGCGTGATCGAGCGCCTGGACGCGCAGGGCTCGATGGCACTGCCGTTCTACCCCTCGTTCGTGGAATCCGACAACCCGGCCTCCGGCTTCGAGGACGGCGTTTCCCCGCCGCGCTTCTCCAACGGCTATTTCCAGCTGCGCAACCGCTTCGGGATGCTGGTCGAAACCCATTCGTGGAAGGACTATCCGACCCGCGTCCGGGTCACCCGCAACGCGATCGTCGCCGTGCTCGACCTGGTCGCCGCCAACGGCCGCCAGTGGCTCGCCACCGCGTACGCGGCCGACGAACGCGCGACGCACCTGGGCGGCACCGGGGTACCGCTGGACTGGAAGGCGACCGCCAAAACACGCACCATCGATTTCCAGGGCTACGCCTACACGCGCACGCCGTCGGATGTGTCCGGCGCGCTGATGACGCGCTACGACGAAACCAAGCCCGAAACCTGGCGCGTGCCGCTGCGCGACGAAGTCGTGCCGGATCATGTCGCGATCGCGCCGCGGGCGGGCTACCTGGTACCGGCCGCGCACGCGGCGTGGGTCGGCGACAAGTTGCGACGGCACGGGATCGGCTTCCGCCGGATCGACCACGCCATTGCCGACACGGTGCTGCAGGCCTTCCGCGCCGACAGCGCGGAATTCGGCAAGACCTCCTTCGAAGGCCACCAACGACTCACGGTCAGCGGCGACTGGAAGCCGGAAGCGCAAAGCCTCGCCGCCGGCGCGCTGTTCGTGCCGATCGCCCAGGCCAGGGCGCGGCTGGTGATGGCGCTGCTGGAACCACGGGCGCCGGATTCGCTGCTGGCCTGGGGCCGGTTCAACAACGCCTTCGAGCAGAAGGAATACATGGAGCCCTACGTCGCCGAGGAAGTGGCGCGCGAGATGCTGGCGCGCGATCCGGCGCTGAAGGCCGCGTTCGAGCAGCGGCTCAAGGACGACCCCGCGTTCGCCGCCAGCCCCTCGGCGCGGCTGGATTTCTTCCATCGCCGGCATCCTTCGTACGACACGCGCTACAACCTGTACCCGGTGCTGCGCACGGATACGGCGCCGGAGTAAGGAAGGCATGGCGACGGGTGCGTCCTGCCCGCGACGACGCCCTCACGCCGCATTCAAGCAGCGCTTCTATCCTCGTGGCTCCGCCACGGAGCCATGCCATGCACGTCGCCAAGATCCTGCCATTGCTGGGCGCCATCCTGCTCGCCGCCTGCCAGCCGGCAACGCCCGGCGATCCCGCGGCCGCGACCGCGCCTCCGCAATCCGGCACGGTCCCGATCAAGCCCGGCGATGGCGAGCCGAACCCGGCGGAACCGCCGCCCCCGCGCTCGACGCAAACGCTCCCGACCCGCGCCGCGATGCACTGGCAATGCGGCGAACTGCTGGTCGATGCCGATGCCGTGGACGAATCGATGCGCCTGCATTTCTCCGGCCGCAGCCTCGCCCTGCCCCACGTCGAATCGTTGACCGGTGCGCGCTACGCCGACGCCGCGGGCAACGAATTCATGCGCCAGGGCGATGGCGCCATCCTGATCCTGGCCGGCGAGGAACAGCGCGACTGCACCCGCAGCGACCGCGCCTCGCCCTGGACCGAAGCGGCGGCGCGCGGGGTCGTGTACCGCGCGGTCGGCAGCGAGCCTGGCTGGCTGGTCGAGGTCGGCAGCGGCGACGATCCGCCCCTGCATGCCGTGCTGGACTACGGTGAACGCACGCTGGACATCGCCCACGCCACCGGCATCAGCAGCACGCCGGGCTACGGCGGCAAGCTGGCCGACGGCACCGATGTCGTGCTGCGGACCAAACGCGAACCCTGCCGCGACGGCATGAGCGGCGAGGCGTTCGAGACCAGCGCCGAGCTGACGGTCGGCGACAGGGCCTACCGCGGCTGCGGGGCCTACCTGGACGGCCGATAGCGCGTCGCACGCGCCCGCCTGCCCCAAGCCCTTCAATGGCGCTTGAAGTACTGCACTTCGCGTTCGTGCTTCTCGGCCTTCTCGCGGGTCGGGAAGGTGCCGAGGTTGCGGCGCTTGCCGGTTTTCGGGTCGAGCTTGCGCGAATACAGCCGGTATTGGCCGGAAGCGAGCTTGCGGATCACGATGAACGCTCCTGGATTGCCAGCCTGGATTGATCCATGGCTGCGATGAAGGCCACGCCAAGCGGCGTTCAGCAGTTCATGTACTTCCAGTTGCGCGGCTTGCCTTCGGCCAGCCATTCGATCGCCTGCGCCAGCCGTTTCGCGCGGGTTTCCTCGCGCTTGGCTTCGGTCAGCCACTGGATGTATTCGCGCTGCTGGCCGGGCGGGAAGGCCTTGAACGTCGCCGCGGCGGCCTTGTTCCCCTTCAGCGCGGCGGCCAGGTCGTCCGGCGCGACCGGTGGCGGCTTCGGCGTGGCGGCCTTGCGCGCGGGCGTTTTCACGCCCTGCTCGTTCAAGCGTGCGGCCTTGGCGACCAGCGCCAGCAGTTCCTTTTTGGGCGGCAGGTCGCGGGTCGATGCCATCTTGCCGAAACTGCCCATGCCGTCGCGCTCGACGCCCTCGCCCATCACCAGCGCATGCTTCCAGAAGCCGAAGGAAACGTGCCGCTTGAACGCCGCCATGCTGCAGAGGATGCCGCCGGCATGCATGAAGCACGGCATGCTCCATTTCAACGTTTCCTCGGCGCCGGGACAGGCTTCATGGACGATGGCCCGCAGCTTTTCCAGGATCGGCTGCGCGAACGGCGCGGCGTTGGCGATGTAGGCGTCGATGCGCGGGTCGTGGCTTGGCATGGTGCGCTCCGGGGCTGGGGCCAGGTCCTATTGTGCGTCCAGCAATCGGCGCCGGTGCAGTACTGCGTAAGGCTGGCCCGGGATGCTGTCGAAGAGGACGAAATCGCGCACCGTCCAGGACAGCGGCCCGATCGCGAGCGGTTCGACCTGCCTGCGGACGTCGCGGCGGATGGTCAGGTGCGGCGCGAA
>JAKFDF010000185.1:0-3348 GCA_036676275.1 Lysobacter sp. | reverse complement strand
CTGGAAGCGCTGGACGATGCGCTGATGGTCCGGTCGCTGCCGGGCGTGTTCTGCGCGGGCGAAATGCTCGACTGGGAAGCCCCGACCGGTGGCTACCTGCTCGCGGCGTGCTTCGCCAGCGGCCGTCGCGCGGGGCTCGGCGCAGTCGGATGGCTGCGCTCGCATGCCACCGCCGGCGCGGCTACCGGCAGCGCGCCCGATCAGAACGGCAACGGCAGTCCGAGCAGCGGCGAAGCGAACAGGTAGGCGCCGACCAGCACCAGCGCCCACATCAGCAGCTTCAACACGGTACCGGCGACCTTCAGCGCCAGGTACAGCCCGACCACCATCATTGCGATGCCCAGCCAATGCATGCGTGCGCCTCCGAAGGGATCCGGCGAGCTTACGCCAGGGCCGCGGGGGCCATCGTCACGCCCGCCGGCCGGGCGTCGAACACCAGGCTGCAACAGGTCACCGCGCCTTCCGCCTTCTGCAGTTCCGACACGTCGACGGTGGTGACGGCGATCCCGGCGGCTTCCAGCCGCTGCCGCGTGCGCGGGAAGCAATCCGGATAGACCACGCCCGCGCCGATGCGCAATGCGTTGGCGGCGTGTTCCTCCGCTGGATCGACCTCGACGCGGCGACAGCCTGCGAAGATCGCCGGATCAACCCAAGCCGGCTGCACCAGCAGCGTGCCGTCTGCCACCTGGGTCACGGCCGACTTCAGGTGCAGGCAGCCGCGGGTCGGCACGCCGTGGACGCGGTAGCCGTGGCCGGCGAGCAGCGCACGCAGCTGCGCGATGCCATCGGCATTGCTGCGCGCCGACTGGCCGACGAAGATGTCGCGGCCCAGGCGCAGCACGTCGCCGCCATCGAGCGTGCCGGGCGCGACGATGCGCAGCAGCGGCCGGTAGCCGGCCAGCGCCTTCGCGACCGGCTCCACTTCCCCGCGTCGCGATGCGGCGCCCGGCCGCGTCAGCACCGCGACCTCGTCCAGCACCAGCGCCACGTCCTCGACGAATACGGCGTCCGGCAGCTCGTCCTGCGCAGGCAGGTCGACCACCCGGCAACCCAGCGATGCCAACGCCTTCCGGTAGCCGTGGTGTTGCGCGATCGCGCGGTCGACGTCGATCGGGTGGCGCTCGACGAACGACAGCGCGCAATCGCCGATGCTCGCGCTCACGTCGCGGGTGATGGCAACCAGCGCCACGTCAACCGGCGCCGGGCTTGCGCGCCGAGGCCACCGGCACCTGCCAGGCCACGTACTGCGGCGGGGTTTCGATCGCCGCGATCATGCGTTCGAAGTCAGCGCGCACGGCCGCGGCTTCGCGCCCGGTGGCCGTTGCCAGCGGCTCGACGTAGCCGTCGCGCCAGGCCTTGAGGATGCCGGCGAAGGTCGGCCGCGGCACGCGCAGCGTATCGACCGTCACATAGTCCATGGCGATGTCGGCGTAACCGGCCTGCGCCAGCAGCGCCGGCGTATGCCTGCCGATGCGGCCGTCGCAACCGATGCCCTGCAGGAATCCGAGCACGTCCCGGGTCCAGAAGCGGTCGGGATCGAACGCCTGCGGCTCGGGTGCCGGGAAATGCAGCATGGCGTAATCCTCCGACAGCAGGTGCAGCCAGCCGCCGGGTTTGAGCACGCGCGTGATTTCGGCCAGCACCCGCGGGAAGTCGGGCACCGCCTGCGACATGTGCCGGCAGGCGACCAGGTCGAATTCGCCGTCGTCGCACTCCAGCGCGAAGGCGTCGCCCTGCGCATAGCGGATGCGCGCGTCGAACGCGTCGCTGTCCCGGCGCGCGCGTGCGAGGTTCTGTTCGAGGATGTCGATGCCCAGCAACGTCGCCTGCGGGTAGCGCTGCGCCAGCCGCCGGGTGATCTCCCCGGTGCCGCAGCCCAGGTCCAGGATCCGGGGCGCGGCCGGCAATTCGTAGCGATCGAACAGGCGCTGTTCCTGCGGCCAGATCGCCCTCGCCTGGTGCGCGAGGTTGCGCGCCATGGACTCGTCGCCCATCTGCTCGGCCTGCGGGTTACGGTCGTGCACCATGGTCGCGCTCCTCGTGCCCGGGATCGGCCTGCTGCGCCGCCTCCGCGGCGGCCTTCAGCCGCGCCGCCACGTCCACCTGGTAGGCGTCGATGTGGGGCATCGCGCGCAGCACGCGCGAGTGCGGGTCGACAGTGTAGAGCGCGTGCGGCGGCAGGTCGACGTGGCCGCGGCCATCGGCCATCGGCAGCTCGACGTCGCGGCCGTCGACGCGCACCTGCAGCGGCATCGGAAAGGCCTTTCCGCCCGGCGCCTTCCATTGCAACGACAGGCCAGTGGCGTCGCGGCTGGCGACCAGTTCCGGCAAGGCCGCCGAATACACATAGACGTCGAAGAACCAGTCGTAGTCGCGGCCGGTGGCCTTGTTGACCGCGTCGACGAAGTCCCGCGTGGTCGCGTAGCGCGGCGTGAAGTTGCCGGGCCTGGGATCGGTGGTGCCGTACACCAGCTCGCGGGTCGCTGCGAAGAAGGCCTTGTCGCCGATCAGGCTGCGCAGCGTGTGCAGCAGCAGCGAACCCTTGTAGTAGATGTCGTTGCCCGGGCCGGTCCTGTCGTTGTAGACGGCGTCCTCGACCATGCTGTGGCCGGAGACGATCGGCACCCTGTTCATCAGGAACTTGCGCTGGAACAGCAGCCAGGCGTCGTACTCGCGGTCGCCACGCAGCCACTGCAGGTACAACGGCTGCATGTAGCTGCCGAAGCCCTCGTGCAGCCACATGTGGTCCCAGTCGGCGTTGGTCACCTGGTTGCCGAACCATTCATGCGCGAACTCGTGCTGCAGCAGCCAGTCGTAGCCGTACTCGGTGAGCTTGTAGTCGTTGCCGTAGGCGTTGACGGTCTGGTGCTCCATCCCCAGGTAGGGCGTCTCGACCACGCCCATCTTCTCGTCGCCGAACGGATACGGACCGATGGTGGCCTCGAAGAATTCCAGCATCCTGGGGAACTGCGCGAACAACGCCCGCGCCTTCGCCTGGTTGCCCTTCAGGTACCAGAAACGCAACGGGATGGTGTTGCCGTAGCGGCTTTCGTAATCGGCCGACAGCAGTTCGTAGGGGCCGACGTTGATCGCGATGGCATAGGTGTCCGGGCTTTTCGCCCGCCAGCGCCAGGTGCGCCAGCCGTCGTGCTCGTCCATGCCCAGGGCGATGCCGTTGCCGGCTGCGACCAGCGGCGCCGGCACGGTGATGGCTTCGTCGACCAGCAACGGCTCGCCCTGCGGATGGTCGATGCACGGCCACAGCAGGTCGCAGCCCTCGCCTTCGATCGCGCTGGCGACCCAGGGCTCGCCGGTCGGCGCCTGGCTCCAGACGAAGCCGCCGTCCCA
>JAKFDF010000184.1:0-2914 GCA_036676275.1 Lysobacter sp. | reverse complement strand
CAGGGTGGCATCGACCACCCACTTCGACAGGGGGGCGATGAGGCCGGTGCTCTCGACGAAGGGGACGAACTCGTCAGGCGAGATCAGGCCATACGCAGGGTGCTGCCAGCGGACCAGCATTTCCATGCCGACGATCAGCCCGCTGCCCAGTTCCAACTTGGGCTGGCAGTAGAGGACCAACTGGTTCTCGGCGATAGCCGAGCGCAGTTCGCCCATCAACTGCAGACGCCGCGGATGGTAGGGATCATCCTCAGGCGTGTAGAGGGCATAGCCCCGGCCCAGCCTCAGGGCCTGGCGCAGCGCCACTTCGGTATGTCGCATCAGGGTGGCGGCGTCGCCGCCATGCCCAGGGAATACGGCGATGCCTATGTGAGCGCCGATTTCCAGAGTGAAGCCGCCGACTTCGAACGGCCGCTCCAGATCCTTCAGCAGGCCCACGGCGAGGTCGCAGGCTTCCTGCACGTCGGCGCCCGGGAGCAGGATGCCGAAGTGTCGCCCGCCGAAGTGGGCAAGGAGTGCATTCTCGCCGAGCAGGCGGCTACACCTGGGGCCGAACGCCTGCAGCAGGAGGTCGCTATTGGACTTGCCAAGGGTGTAGTTGATGTCCTTGAAACGCTCCAGCACCAGCATCAACAAGGCCAGGGGCCGACCTTGTCGGACCGCGAACTCGAGCGCCTCCTGCAAGCGCTCCTCCAGTTGCACACGATTGGGCAGGTCGGTCAGGGCGTCGAAGAAGGCGAGATGACGAACCTTGTCTTCGGCGGCCTTGCGCTCGGTGATGTCCTCGATGATGGCGACCAGCGCCGGTGCATTCGACCCGACCCCGGGCAAGGGGGAAACGCTGACGTTGACCCAGATCGAACGACCGTCCTTGCGCAGATAGCACCGTTGAGCCCGATAGGACGCCACTTCGCCGTCGACCAGGCGCTGGACCTGCCGCCGTGCCTCGGCACGGTCCTCTTCCGCCACGAAGTCCATGGGCGCAAGAGCGCAAAGCTCTACCTCGGAATACCCGAGAATTGTCTGTAGCGTAGGGTTGGCCGCCAGGATCCTGCCGCTGCTATCGATCAGGGCGATGCCCGCCGCGAGGCTCTCGTACACCGCACGCCAGCGCTGCTCAGACGCGCGCAGGGCATCGGTGCTTTCCTGCAGCGCCTGACGGTTGGCGATCAGCTGGCTCGCCAGCTCGGACAGATCTTCTTCCTGAGTCTCCAGCGCTTGCTGCAGCGCATCCCGCGCGGCCTTCATCATCAGCAGGTTGCGTACCCGGGCGCGCAACTCGTGGGGAGAGAACGGCTTGATGAGGTAGTCCTGCACCCGCTCGGTGAGCAGGCGCAGGCGCAGGGTCTCATCGGCTCGCGCCGACAGCGCAATCACAGGCACTTGCGCAAGGGGCGGACAGGCGCGCAGGCGGGAGAGCAGCTCGACGCCACCCAGGCCAGGCATCATCAGATCGGTCACCAGCAAATCGGGCACCCTGGCAGTGGCCAGCGCCAGCGCCTCCTCGCCATCGCGCGCGCAGATTACCCGCCAGTCGCGGCCGAGGATCTCGGCGAGGAAGCGGAGCATGTCGGGATTGTCGTCCGCCACGAGCACCAGCGGTCGTCCATCCACCACATCCCCTTCATCCGCAGTAGGTTCCTCTTCTTGCAACTGCGCCGCCTCGAGGTCGACGCCGAAGGTGTAGCGTGGACTGTCCGAGGCGCTTCTCAGCGGCGTACCCGCAGGGGCGTGCAGCGGCAGTTCGACCTGAAATATCGCACCGCCACCGGGGGCATCGACGACGGTGATGGTGCCGCCGTGCAGGCCCACCACACTCTGCACGATCGCCAGGCCCAGCCCAGTGCCACCCAACGCGGGAAACGCTGCCTCCTGTCCGCCGACGAAGCGTTCGAAGATGGCGCTGCGCAGCTCGGGGGGAACGCCCGGCCCGCTATCGCGGACCGAGAGCAACAGGCGACCCGCTTCGATGGCTTCGAGGGAGCAGACGATCCGCCCCCCTTTCGGGGTGAACTTGAACGCATTGGAGAGCAGGTTGAGGATGACTCGCTCGATGCGTTCGGCATCGATCTCGGCCGGCAGTTGCTCGGGTGTCGTAACGGCGTAGGCAAGACCGCGCTGCTCGGCCAGGGCATCGAAGTTGCCGGCCACCGTGCGCACCAGCCGGGCCAGATCGGTACGAGCGTAGTCGAGGCTCAGCTTGCCGGCCTCGAACTTCTCCAGTTCCAGAAGATGATTGACCTGCTCCAGCAGAGTCGCAGCGTTACGCTGGATCACCGTCAGGTTCTGTCGCTGTTCGCGCGTCAGGTTCTTCGCACCTTGCAGCATCGATTCCAAGGGACCGAGAATCAGCGTCAACGGCGTGCGCAGTTCATGACTGATGTTGGCGAAGAAGGTGCTCTTGGCACTGTCGAGCCGCTGCACCTTGTCCAGCAACTGCTCCAGCGCGTCGTTCTTGCGTGCGATCTCCGCCTCGGCACGCTTCATGTCGCTGATGTCGCGGCCCTCGGCAAGGAGGAACACCACCTGACCGTCGGCGCTGCGAATCGGCGACAGCGAGAAATCCAGAATGATCGTCTCGGTCCCCGCGGCGCGGCCGTAGTTCTCGACCTGTCCGCGCACCGTCTCGCCCGCCTTGGCACGTCGCACGGCATCGCGCGCGACATCTCGGACGCCCTGCGAAACCGCCCACCAACGGGTGGTCCAGAATGCCTTTCCCTGGATGTCCTCGAGCCGCGAGCCTGCGCCAGCGAGCGCGGCGCGGTTGATCTCGATGGTGCTGCCGTCGGGCTCGAGCAGACCGACGAACTGGACCATCTCATCGAGAATGACGCGCGCGAGCTTTTCGCGAAGCGTCTGATCGTCGTCGCTCGCCTGCAGCGTAACTTCGCCGACCCGAAGCGTCGTGGCGCCG
>JAKFDF010000183.1:0-17238 GCA_036676275.1 Lysobacter sp. | reverse complement strand
CTGGACGTTCAGCTCGGTGCGGCGGTTCTGCGCACGGCCTTCCGGATTGTCGGAACCATCCGGGTTGGTGTTCGGCGCGATCGGGCGGCTCTCGCCGTAACCGTTCGGGCCCACCAGGCGCGAAGCGTCGATGCCGTTGCTGGTCAGGTAGTCGTACACGGCGCGGGCGCGACGCTCGGACAGGCCCTGGTTGTAGGCGTCGGTACCGATCGAGTCGGTGTGGCCGGCGACCTCGACCTTCAGGTCCGGATAGCGCTTCAGGATCTCGATGGCCTCGTTCAGGATGGCGACCGCATCCGGACGCAGCGTCGACTTGTCGAAGTCGAAGTTGACGCCCTTCAGGTCGATCGACACCGGAACCGGGCAGCCGTCCGGACCGATGGTCTGGCCAGCTTCCGAACCCGGGCACTTGTCGTCGCAGTTGTTGACGCCGTCGCCGTCGTCATCCATGTCGGCGCAGTTCGGCGCAACCGGGGCCGGTGCAACCGGGGCCATCGGCTCCGGCCCGAGGGCCACGGTCAGGCCGACCGAGGCCAGCAGGTCGGTGAAGTAGTCTTCCTGCTGGTTGTCCGGGCGGAACTGCTCGCTGTCGAAATCGATGCGGGTGCCCACTTCGGTGCGCATGTCCACGCGACCGAAGTCGAACTGCAGGCCGGCGCCGAGGTTGGCGGCGACATTGTTGTCTTCATGCTGCGCCGGCCAGCCACCGTCCGGAACGCCATAGATCGGATCGCGGACGCCTTCTTCCTCGTGGCGCTGCCAGCCCAGGCCCATGCGCAGGTAGGGCCACCACTTGGAGTCGGCGTTGCGGAAGTGGTAGCGGGCGTCGGCGGAAATGCCGTACTGGCTCCACCACAATCCGGCATTCTGCGAGCCGAAGTCGCTATTCTTGTCCGGGTTCTGGTAGTTCAGCTCGACATCCACGGACCAGTTCGGGTTCAGGAACTTGCCCATGCCCAAGGTCGCGAACGGCGAGTCCTCGGTACCGCGGTCGGTGTCCTGGAAGTTCACGCCAACCGAACCGGCGACGTACCAGCGGTCGTCGAAGTCCTGCGCGGAAGCGGCCTGTGCCACGCCCAGCCCAGCCAGCAGGGCGGCGCAGAGGAGTTTCTTATTCATCTTCAAGCTCCTTGATCAGATAAAGAAATGCGTAAAGCGTGGTTCGTATGAGACGGCCGTTCCACACGCCATCCCGCTCAGATTAATGCCGGGCCCGTGAAGGCCTTGTTAACACTACCATAACAGTTGAAACCACGCCAAGCGGCCCCGCAGGCGCCGATATTACACCCGATACAGGTTCATGAACTGGTCCACCGGCAGGGCGTCGAGCCTGGCCGGATCGGCCGCCAGGGCCATGATCCGGTCGACCTGCCCGGCCGGCAGGTGCGCGCGCAGCGCCGCCTCGCACTTGGCCATCAATACCGGGATGCCCTCTCCGCGACGCTTGCGATGGCCGATCGGGAAATCGATCGAAACCCGGTCGGTGCTGCTGCCGTCCTTGAAGAACACCTGGACCGAATTGCCGATATAGCGCTTGTCCGGCTGGAAGTAGTCCTTGGTGAACTGCGGGTTCTCGCTGACCGTCATCCTCTCGCGCAGGGCGTCGATCCGCGGATCCGCTGCCACCGCGTCGCCGTAGTCGTCCGCGGTCAGGCGCCCGAAGATCAGCGGCACCGCGACCATGTACTGGATGCAATGGTCGCGGTCGGCGTAGTTGGCCAGCGGGCCGGTCTTGTCGATGATGCGGACACCGGCCTCCTGGGTCTGGATCTCGATCCGGTCGATCTCGTCCAGCCGGTCCTTGACCAGCGGATGCAGCCGCATCGCGCACTCGACCGCGGTCTGGGCGTGGAATTCGGCCGGGAAGCTGATCTTGAACAGGACGTTTTCCATCACGTAGCTGCCGAACGGGCGCTCGAACGCGAACGGCTTGCCGCCGAAGGCGACGTCGTAGAAGCCCCAGGTCTTGGCCGTGAGCGCGCTCGGGTAACCGACCACATGCTTCTGGGTCGCATTCAGCGCATGGGTCACGGCCCGGCGGCAGGCGTCGCCGGCGGCCCAGCTCTTGCGCGGCCCGGTATTGGGCGCATGGCGGTAGGTGCGCAGCGCGCCGTTGTCGATCCAGCTGTGCGAGACGGCGTTGACGACCTCGTCCTTGCCGCCGCCCAGCATCGCCGTGGTGACCGCGGTGGACGCCAGCCGCACCAGGATCACGTGGTCCAGGCCGACCCGGTTGAACGAATTCTGCAGGGCATAACAGCCCTGGATCTCGTGCGCCTTGATCGCGGCGGTAAGCACGTCGCGGACGGCCAGCGGCTGGCCGCCGTCGCGCAGCTCCTTGCGGCTGAGGTAGTCGGCCACGGCCAGGATCGCGCCGAGGTTGTCGGACGGGTGCCCCCATTCGGCCGCCAGCCATGTGTCGTTGAAGTCCAGCCAGCGGATCTGGGTACCGATGTTGAAAGCCGCCTGGACCGGGTCGAGCTCGAAATTGGTGCCCGGCACGGTCGCGCCGCCCGGCAGGATCGCGCCCGGCACGATCGGGCCGAGGTGCTGGACGCAGCCTTCGAACTTCATCGCCAGCATCGCGCAGGCCAGCGAATCGAGCAGCATGTAACGCGCGGTGTCGTAGGCTTCAGGCGAGTCGATCGTGTAATCGACGACGTAATCGGCGATGTCGAGCATCGGCTGGTCGGGCTGCGGGCGGATCGCGGAACGGACGTCGAAATGGCTCATGGGGGGGACTCATCCGGCTTTGCATCTGGGGAGCCGGCTATTTTGCCGTGCCGTGGGACAGCTGGCTAACTTTTGCCCGCTGGGGCAGCCGCGTCCCGGGTCCAGGGCACGCATGCAACCGGGGAAGCTCCCCTCGATTCCCGTAGCCGGGCACGGCTTCGCGGGGCCTTGGATCCACGAGCTTGCCGCCCTGGAACCGGGCATGCCTTCGCAGTCGCGCGGACATGGCATCGCTCGCCCCACTCCCATCCGCCGGCACCGGGCACCCTGGCTTTCCGTTGCAGCGATGGCGATGCCGCTTGAGTGCGGCGTCGAATCCCGGCATGGTGCCGCTTTCCGTACGCAAGCGTATGCACGCATGATGCCAGCACCGCAGGCCACGGCCGGCTCCGGACCGTCGCCCTACCCGCACTTGTTCGCCCCGCTCGACCTGGGCTTCACCACCCTGCGCAACCGGGTGCTGATGGGGTCGATGCATACGGGCCTGGAGGACCGGGCGCGCGATTTCCCGCAACTGGCGGCGTATTTCGCCGAGCGCGCCGCGGGCGGCGTGGGCCTGATCGTCACCGGCGGCTTCGCCCCCAACATCGAGGGCTGGTTGAAGCCGTTCGCCGGGCGCCTGTCGCAGCCGTGGCACGTGCGCCGGCATCGCCTGGTCACCACGGCCGTGCATGCGCATGGCGCCAAGATCTGCCTGCAACTGCTGCATGCCGGGCGCTACGCGTACCAGCCGCTGTCGGTGGCCCCATCGCGGCTCAAGGCGCCGATCAATCCGTTCACGCCGCGCGCGCTGTCGGCGCGCGGCGTCGAACGCCAGGTTGCCGCGTATGCGACCGCCGCCAGGCGCGCCCGCGACGCCGGCTACGACGGCGTCGAGCTGATGGGCTCCGAGGGCTACCTGATCAACGAGTTCACCGCGCCGCGCACCAACCGGCGCAATGACGGCTGGGGCGGCGACGCAGCCAAACGCATGCGCTTTGCGGTGGAAATCGTGCGTCGCGTGCGCGAGGCCTGCGGCCCGGACTTCATCCTGATCTACCGCCTGTCGTTGCTGGACCTGGTCGATGGCGGCTCGGACTGGAACGAAATCGTGCGGCAGGCACGCGCGATCGAAGCCGCTGGCGCGACCCTCCTCAATACCGGCATCGGCTGGCACGAGGCGCGGATCCCGACCATCGCCACTTCGGTGCCGCGTGCGGCGTTCGCCGGCGTCACCGCGAAACTGCGCCCGCATGTCGCCTTGCCGCTGGTCGCGACCAACCGCATCAACATGCCGCAGGTCGCCGAAGACATCCTCGCCGCCGGCGGCGCCGACCTGGTCTCGATGGCGCGGCCGCTGCTCGCCGACCCGGACTGGGCCAACAAGGCGCGGGCGGGCCGCGCGCATGCGATCAATACCTGCATCGCCTGCAACCAGGCCTGCCTGGACCAGGTGTTCGAGAACAAGCGCGCCAGTTGCCTGGTCAATCCGCGCGCGTGCGCCGAAACAGAATTGAATTACGCGCCAACCCGAACGCCCGAAAGCATCGCCGTGGTCGGTGCCGGCCCGGCCGGACTGGCCTGCGCCACCGTCGCCGCGCAGCGCGGGCACCGGGTCACGCTGTTCGATGCGGCGTCGGAGATCGGCGGCCAGTTCAACCTCGCCAAGAAGATCCCGGGCAAGGAGGAATTCCACGAGACGCTGCGTTATTTCCGCCACCGCATCGAGGACACCGGCGTGCAGCTGCGCCTGTCCACGACAGCCGATGCGGCTGCACTGGAGGGCTTCGCGACCGTGGTGCTCGCCACCGGCGTGCTGCCGCGCGCGGTCGATTTCCCCGGTTGCGGCCACGCCAAGGTCGTCGGCTATCTGGACGTGCTCGCCGGTCGCGTCCAGTGCGGGCCACGGGTGGCGATCATCGGCGCCGGTGGCATCGGCTTCGACGTCGCCGAATTCCTCGTCCAGGCAGGCCCCTCGCCCAGCCTGGAACCGGCCCGCTGGATGGCCGAGTGGGGCATCGATCCGGAATTCGCCACGCGCGGCGGACTGGCGCCCGCCCGGCCCGAACCGCCAGCCCGGCAAGTCTGGCTGCTGCAACGCAGCCCCGGCCGGCCCGGCGCGCGGCTGGGCAAGACCACCGGCTGGATCCATCGCGCCACGCTCAAGGCCAAGGGCGTGCGGATGCTGGGCGGGGTCGAATACCTCGGGGTCGACGACACCGGGCTGCACATCCGGATCGACGATGAAAAGCAGCTGCTGGCGGTCGACCACATCGTGGTCTGCGCGGGTCAGGAACCGCGCCGCGACCTGCTCGCGGGGCTGCAGGCCAGTGGCAGGACCGCGCATGTCATCGGGGGTGCCGACCGAGCCGTGGAGCTGGATGCGCAGCGTGCGATCGACCAGGGCAGCCGCCTGGCAGCCGCACTTTGAGAGCCCTGCATTGCGCTGCAGCGCAGCATTCCGCGATTCGAAATCGAATCAAATCAACAATTTCCTTAATTGCCTCCCAATTCATGTTCAGCTTACGTTAGGTTTCGTGCCGTTACCGTGCGCCAACTTTTTCGCCCGCCGCCTCGTGAGCGGGCACCGGCGCCAGACCGCAATCCCGCGGTCATTCGCGCCCGGGCTAAGGCGCGCCGCAGAGCCGCCGCCCTCCCCAGTACGCCATGCCGGTCCGTGACGCCGATCCCGCCTTGACACGCGCGGGAGCAGCATCCGCGGGCTGGCGCAACGGAGCAAGGAGTCGCCATGAAGCTGGTCTGGATCCTCTGGCTGTCGCAGTTCCTGCCGCAGCCGGCCGCCGATTCGCTGTGCCTGAGCACCACCGTCTACCTGGAGGCCCGCGACCAGTCCGTGCGCGGCCAGCAGGCCGTGGCCGAGGTCGCCCTGCGCCGCCGCGACAGCGGCATCTGGGGCGACAACCTGTGCGCCGTGGTCACCGCCCGCAAGCAGTTCGCCCCGAGCCTGGTCTCGCCCAACACCCGCCTGGGCAATACCGAAGCCTGGGCCGAAGCGGTGACCGTCGCCCTGGAATCCGAACGCAACTGGGCGCTGCCGGCCGGGCAGCGCAAGGAGATCGTGCCGGGGGCGAGCCATTTCGCCGCCACCGCGATCGCCTCGCCAAGCTGGCGCAGCGCCTACCAGGTCGCCACCATCGGCGACCACACCTTCTTCAAGGTGCAGTCGCTCAAGCCGCGCAAGTCCTGACGCATCAAGCCCGGACAACAGCGGCCGGAACCGGACCCGGCACGCAGCGTTGCGCCGGCGTCATTTTGGAACCAGGCCGAAGCCGCCATCATGATGGCTCCCATTCCGGAGCCGTTCGCATGAAGCTTTATTACTCGCCCGGCGCCTGTTCGCTGGCCGACCACATCGTCCTCGAGTGGATCGGCCGGCCCTATGAAGCAATCCAGGTGTCACGCGAAGGACGCAAGGCGCCCGCCTACCTGGAGATCAACCCCGCCGGCGCAGTCCCCGCGCTGGAGCAGGACGGCTGGGTGCTGACCCAGAACGCGGCGATCCTCAACTACCTCGCCGACAGCTTCCCGCAAGCCGGGCTCGGTGGCGACGGCACGCCGAAAGGACGCGCCGAGGTCAACAAGTGGCTGGCCCTGGTCAATTCCGACATCCACCCGGCATTCCATCCGTTTTTCGGGTCGACCGCCTACCTGGGCGACGAAGCGCTGGTCGACAGGAGCAAGGACGTCGCGCGCACGAAACTGCGCGGTCTGTTCGAGCGCGTCGACGCACAGCTCGCCGGCAAGGACTGGATCAGCGGTAGTCGTTCGATCGCCGATCCCTACCTGTACGTCGTCAGCCGCTGGGCCAAGGCGCAAGGCATCGACCTGGCGGGACTCGACAACCTCGCCCGCTTCGTGGCCCGCATGGAGGCCGATCCTGCGGTGCTGAAGGTGCTGAAGGACGAAGGCCTGTCCTGAGTCCGCGCGTGCATGCAAACGAAAAGGCCGCGCGGTTGCGCGGCCTTTTCGTTGCCGCCACTCCCGCGAAGGCGGAAATGGCGGACAGGGAGTTCAACGCTGGTCGATCGGCACGTAGGCGCGGTCTTCCGGGCCTGTGTAGTTGGCGCTCGGGCGGATGATCTTGCCGTCCTCGCGCTGCTCGATCACGTGCGCGCTCCAGCCCGAGGTGCGCGCGACCACGAACAGCGGCGTGAACATCGGCGTCGGGATGCCCATCATGTGGTAGGCGCTGGCGCTGTACCAGTCGAGGTTGGGGAACATCTTCTTGGTGTCCATCATCAGCGTCTCGATGCGCTCGCTGATGTCGAACAGGGCCTGGTTGCCGCCGGCCGAGCACAGCTTGCGCGAGATCTCCTTGATGATCGGGTTGCGCGGGTCGCCGACGGTGTAGACCGGGTGGCCGAAGCCGATCACGATCTCCTTGCGCTCGATCCGCGCGCGGATGTCGGCCTCGGCCTGGTCCGGCGTCGCGTAGCGGCTGATGATCTCCATCGCGACTTCGTTCGCCCCGCCATGCTTCGGGCCGCGCAGCGCGCCGATCGCGCCGGTAAGGCAGGAATGCATGTCCGAACCGGTACCGGCGATCACGCGCGCCGTGAAGGTCGAGGCGTTGAATTCATGCTCGGCGTAAAGCACCAGCGACTTGTCCAGCGCATCCGCATGCAACGCGCTCGGTTCCTCGCCGTGCAGCAGGTGCAGGAAGTGCGCGGCGATCGAGTCGTCGTCGGTCTCGCAGTCGATGCGGCGCCCGTTGCGGGTGAAGTGCCACCAGTACAGCAGCATCGAGCCGAAGCTGGCCATCAACCGGTCGGCGATGTCGCGCGCCTCGGCGGCCGGATGTCCTTCGCGCTCCGGCAGCACCGTGCCCAGCACCGAGCAACCGGTGCGCAGCACGTCCATCGGATGGGCGTTGGCCGGCACCAGCTCGAGCGCCTCGCTGACGATCGCCGGCAGCCCGCGCAGGCGCTTGAGCTTGGCCCGGTAGGCCTTGAGTTGCGACGCCGTGGGCAGCTCGCCGTGCACCAGCAGGTGCGCGACTTCCTCGAAGGTCGACTTCGTGGCGAGGTCGTGGATGTCGTAGCCGCGGTAGTGCAGGTCGTTGCCGCTGCGGCCGACCGTGCACAGCGCGGTGTTGCCGGCCGGGGTGCCGCTCAGGGCGACCGACTTCTTGGCCCTGGGCGCGGACGACTGGTTGTTCTCGTTCATGGAATCCCCTTACTTGTCCTGCGTGAAAAGCGCATCGAGCTTGTCTTCGTAGGCGTGGTAGCCGAGGAAGTCGTACAGCTCGGCGCGCGTCTGCAGCGTGTCGATGATGTTTTTCTGGGTGCCGTCGCGGCGCACGGTTTCGTAGAAATGCAGCGCGGCCTTGTTCATGGCCCGGTAGGCGCCGCAACAGTACAGGGCGATATCGACGCCCGCATCGCGCAGTTCGTCGGTGGTGAAGAACGGGGTCGCACCGAACTCGGTGAGGTTGGCGAGGATCGGCACCTTCACCGCCGCCTTGAACCTGCGGTAGTCGTCCAGCGTCTTCATCGCCTCGGGGAAGACCATGTCGGCGCCGGCCTCGACGTAGGCCACCGCGCGTTCGATCGCCGCGTCGATGCCTTCGACCGCGGCGGCGTCGGTCCGCGCCATGATCACGAAGCCGGCGTCGCCGCGCGCATCCACGGCTGCCTTGACCCGGTCGACCATCTCGCCCGCAGGCACCACTTCCTTGCCCGGACGATGGCCGCAGCGCTTCTGCCCGACCTGGTCCTCCATGTGGACCGCGGCGACACCGATGCGTTCGAACGACTTGATCGTGCGGCCGATGTTGAATGCCCCGCCCCAGCCGGTGTCGATGTCGACCAGCAATGGCAGCTGCGTGGCGTCGACGATGCGTCGCGCATCGGTGAGCACGTCCTCCATCGTCGAGATGCCCAGGTCCGGTACGCCGAGCGAGTTCGCGGCGACCCCGCCGCCGGACAGGTACAGCGCCTTGTAGCCGACGCGCTTCGCCATCAGCCCGGCGTACGCGGTGATGGCGCCCATCACCTGCAGTGGCGATTCTTCCGCGATGGCGTTGCGGAAACGATCTCCGGCGGAAGGATGCGCGGACATGAGGGCTCCTGCGTGGAATCCGCCTATTCTACCCCGCCGACGGAACGCGCCGCCGCGGCCCTGCCCGTCGCGTCCAGGCACCTTGGCGCAAGCCGCCTCACCCGCGCGGCAACCCCGGCACTCTCCGGGCCACACGGGAAGCGCGCGCCCTTTTCGCGTCCGACGAGATGCAGGACAATCCCGCGGGAGCCATCCATGCGGGGGACGGATGATGACGGCATCTAGATGGATCTCGCGCCTGCGCGAGCACGACTGGCTCGCGGTGGGCATCGAGCTCGCGGTCGTGGTGCTCGGCATCCTCATCGCCCTGCAGGTCGGCGACTGGAACCAGGCGCGCCTCGATCGCGCCCGCGCGCGGAATTACTACGAACGCATCCACGACGAGCTGCTCGCCGACCGCAGGCACATGGACACGACGCTCGCCTTCTGGGGCAAGGTGTCCGCCTATGGACAGGCGGCCGTCGCGCATGGCGAGACCGGCGCGCTCGTCGATGGATCGGAATGGAAGACGTTGCTGGCGTATTACCAGGCCAGCCAGACCATGCCCTTCGTCGAGACCGACAGCGCCTACACCGAAATGCGCAGCGCCGGCGAGCTCGCCCTGATCGCGGACCAGCACCTGCGCGCGCGGCTCGCGAACTACTACTCGTTGTCCGGCGTCGGCGGCCAGTCGATCATCCACGAACAGGATCCGCCGTATCGCGGCGAAGTCCGCGGCATGACGCCGTGGCCGGTGCAGCAGTACATCTGGAGCCATTGCTTCCGCGAATCGAGCTACATGACGCAGGAGTTCGTCGACTGCGCGCCTCCGGTCGACGCGGCCGAAGCGGGCGCGATCCTCGCCCGCTACCGGCAGGCGCCCATCCTGCTCGACCACCTGCGGTTCTGGATGTCGCAGATGCGCATCAGCGGGATCGTGCTGGGCAACGCGCGCAACGACGCCGAATCCCTCGCGACGGAAGTGGCCCGGCAGGGCGATCTGCCCGAAGACACCGTGCCGTCGCCCTGACGTGCGATCAGGGCGCGTCGCTGCGCCCGGCGAGTCTGGTCTGCCTGGCGGCGAAGCGGTCGATCTCGGCCTGGAAGCCCGGGTCGTCGCGAACCTTGTCGAACACCGGATCGAGCCGCAGGATCGCGGCCGATGTCACCATGTCGGTTCCCTTGAGTGCGTGGATCCTCGCCAGCATCGGCAGCAGCAAGTCGTTTCGGCCGAGCATTGCGTACACGCGTGCGGCCAGCCCCAGGCCGGCCGCACCATTGGCCAGATCCTTCTCCGGCGGCAACAAGCGCACGCTTTCCTCCGCCAGCGCCACTGCCTGCCGCGCGTTGCCGAGGATGGCCTCCGCCATTGCCAACTCGATTCGCGCGCGCTGGCCGGCGCCTGAATTGACCGGCAGCGCGGCGATCGTGTTGCGGAACTCCGGCATGTGCGGCGACAGCAATTGCCGGGCCTCCTGCGTCCTGCCCATGGATGCAAGCACCTGCGCCCTGGTGATCGCGTAGGATTGTGCGTCGCTGCCGGCCCGTTCGCCCTGGTCCAGGGCCTTGAGCGCGGCGTCGAACCGATGCTGCATGGTCAGCGCCCGAGCCCGGACGCTGGTGGTTGGCAGGGAATCGCCTTGCAGCACGGCAAGCGCCTTGGCGGTATCCCCGTCGCGGAACAGCAGCAACTCGCCCAGGTACTGCGCCGCATAGTCGTCCTCCGGATTGATGCTGAGCGAGCGCCGCAGGTCGCTCTCGGCCGCGTCGAGATCACCGGCCAGGAAACGGGTGATCGCGCGATCGGTCAGCGGCGCGCTCTCCCGCGGGTCGATGGCCACCGCCGACGAATAGGCCGCGATCGCCTCGTCGTACCGGCCGAGGCGACGCAGGGCCTGCGCTTTCCCCATCAGTGCATCGATGCTCTGCGGGCGTCTCGCCAGCACCGCACCGAACGACGCGAGCGCGCCTGCGTAATCGAGATCGAGCCGGTACTCGATATTCGCTTTAGCGAGCAATGCCTCGGGCAACCCAGGCGCCAGTTGCACGGCACGGCTGGCGGCGTCGCGCGCACCGGCGCCCAGACTCCTGTCGGGCACCGTGCCATTGCCCGACCAATACAGCAGCAGGCGCGCGCGGGAAAGCCCCGCATAGGCAAGGGCGAAACGCGGATCGATCGCCACCGCCTGCTCGTAATGGGCGATCGCCGACTTCATGTCGGCATCGTTGGTCGAGGCGTAGAACTTTCGCATCCCGTATTCGCCGCGCAGGAACAGGTCGTACGCCTGCTGGCTCGCGGTCGGGGCCTGCCCCATGCCCTCCACTTCCGAAGGCAGCAGCTTCGCGCTCAACGCAGTCGCCACGGCATTGGCGACTTCGCGCTCGACGCTGAACACATCCTTCAGCTGGCGCTCGAAGCTATCGGCCCACAAATGTGCATCGGTGCGCGCATCGATCAGCTGCAGACTGATCAGCACCTTGTCCCCCGCGCGTTGCACGCTTCCCTCGAGGATGTGCGCGACACCGAGTTCGCCGGCAACCTTGCGCAGGTTGTCCGGCCTGCTCTGGTACTTCATCGTCGAAGTGCGAGAGATGACCTTGAGGTCGCCGATATCCGCCAGCTTGGTCAGGATCAGGTCCTGCATGCCGTCGGCGAAATACGCGTTGTCCTTGTCGCTGGACAGGTTCTCGAACGGCAATACCGCGATGGATTTTTCGGGAATGGCGGACGTCGGCCCGGATGCGGATGCAGTGGATGGCGCAGCAGTTCGTGCATCCGAGCCGGCGTAGCGCCACAACAAGCCGCCGCCGACCGCCAGCAGCAGGGCCAATACCAGCAACTCGATGCCAGACACCTTCTGTTGCCCGCGTTCGCCGTGGTACCAGGCCAGCACCATCGTCACCACAAAGCCCAGCACCGCCAGTGCGAAGGCCAGGCGCATCACCAGCGATGGCCAGCCGTAACTGCCTGCCGCCATGTCCAGCACCTGCAACAGCACCCAGGCACCGGCCAGATAGGCGATCGCCCATTGCACGAGCTTGCGTTGCCTGAGGTGGGCGAGGAATTCAGCCATGCGCGTTCGCGTCATTGACGCCCGCTGCAGGCTTGTACTTCGCGTATCTGCGCAGCAACGCCCGGAAGCCCGCGTCGCCGCGGATCGAATCCAGGGCCGGATCCAGCCACAGCATCGCCGGCGCGTAGTTGACACCGACCCCCGGGGTGTCCAGTGCCTTGGCCAGCATCGGCACGGCCAGGCCGGCGCGGTTGGCCTTGGCATAGGTCACGGCGATCATCGCCATCCTGGACGGCCCGTCCGAATAATCCCGCGCCTCCTCGACGAAGGCCCGCGACCTGGCGAGCGCCTCCAACGCCTTGTCGGTGTGGCCAAGGCCGAGTTCGGCGCGGGCGACGAACGCCCATGCTTCCGCCGCCCTGATGCCTACGCCGCCAACCGCGTCCAGCATGGCGCGTTCCTGCGGCATCGCCTGGGCATACAGTGTCCGCGCCCGCGTTGCATCGCCCAGCAAGCGGTACAAGTCGGCCTTCATCAGCGCTTTCCGGCCGTAGCTGGACTGGTCGAAGTTGTCCGGCGTGTCCGGCACGGAATCCAACAGCGCCAGCGCCTCCCGGTAACTCCGCTGGTAGGTCAGCAAGATCATCCGCCACACGCGCAACTTGGGTTCGTCGCCCTGCGCCGCCGCAAGCGCGGCCGGGATGTCGCCGCGCGAGAGGAGAATGGTGCAGGAAAGCCGGAATCTCGCCTGCACGTTGGTGGGATCCAGCGCCAGCGCGCGTCGCAACGCGGCCCCGGCCTCGGGATAGCGGAACAGCATCATCAGGGTTTCACCCTGGGTCAGGGCCAGCGCGCTGTTGCGCGGGTCGCGCACTTGCGCGCGCGCCAGCGAGTCGAGCGCGGCGTCGAAACGGCCCTGGCGGCGCAGCACGTAGCCTTGCGCGGTGAGCGCCTTGTCGTCGTTGGGCCGCAGCTTCAGCGCCGCCTGGAAGTTCCGCAGCGCCGCCGCGTAATCGCCTCTTTCGTAGTAATTTCTGAAGCCCATCGCAAGCTGCGCTTCCGGCAGTTCCGGCGCCAGCGCCAGTACCTGTTCGGCATGCTCGCGTGCGTCCGCCCGCAGCCGCCCCACGTCCTCGCCGCCGCCGCCGAACCAGGCCAACACGCTCTCCGCATACGACAGGCGTGCCAGCGCCAGGGGGAACGCCGGCACGCGGGCGATCGCCTGGCGGTACAGCGGGATCGCCTGCTTGTACTGCGCGGTGTCGAAGTTGGTGTCACCGCGTGCGGTGAAGTATTCGGCGCGCAGGTAGAGGTCGTCGGCCGCTGGATCGTCGCTCAGCGAAGCCGTGAGCCGGGCAGCGACCGCCGGCGACAACCTAGCCTTCAACGCGTCGGCCACCTTCCCCGCGACCTCGCCCTCGACGCCGAAGACGTTGTCCAGCGTGCGCTGGTAGCTCTCCGCCCACAGGTGTGTGTCGGTTGCGGCATCGACCAGCTGCACGCTGATCAGGACCGCGTTGCCCCGGCGTTGCACGCTGCCTTCCAGCAGGTTCGCGACCCCGAGTTCCGCGCCGACCTGGCGCAGGTTTTCGGGTCGGCTGCGATACTTCATCGTCGACGTGCGCGAGATCACCTTCAGCTCGCCGATTTCGGCCAGCTTGGTCAGGATCAGGTCCTGCATGCCGGCGACGAAGTACTCGTTGTCCCTGTCGGCGGACAGGTTCTCGAAAGGCAGCACGGCGATCGATTTCGCCGGGGCCTCCGGCGCAGGCACTGGCTTCACCGGCTCCCCGGAGCCATCGCCAGCAGCCGGCACCGTCACCTGCACGCCGCTGCGCCAGACCAGCGCCCCGCCGACCGCGAGCACCAGCGCCAGCAACAGCAGCTCGGTACCGCTGACCTTCTGCGCGCCGCGCTCGCCGTGGTACCAGGCCAGGACCAGTACCACCACGAAACCGAGGCTCGCGGCTCCTAGCCCGACCCGCATCACCAGTGTCGGCCAGCCATAGCTGGCGGCCATCATGTCCAGCAACTGCAGCAACGCCCATGCGCCGGCCAGGTACGCCAGCGCCCACTGCACCAGCTTGCGCTGCTTCATGCGCTGCAGGAAACCAGCCAAGCCCGCCTCCCTGTTGTGCCGCCCGGATAGCCCCTCGGTCCGATGGCACCAGGCTCTGGGCCATGGAAACGGATCCCACTGGCCCAGAACGCGCCAAGGGCCGGCACGAGGCCAGCCCTTGGCGGGAAACGCAACGATCGTGGGCGTTACAGCAGGTGGGCGACCCCGGCGCGCTCTTCCTCGAGTTCGGCCAGGGTCCTGTCCATCGCCGCGCGGCTGAAGTCGTCGATCGGCAGGCCTTCGACGCGGGTGTATTCGCCGTCGGCGGTGGTCACCGGCACGCCGTAGATGATGCCTTCCGGGATCCCGTAGCTGCCGTCGGACGGCACGCCCATGGTCACCCACTTGCCGTCCGTGCCCAGCGCCCAGTCGCGCATGTGGCCGATCGCGGCATTCGCGGCGGAGGCCGCCGACGACAGCCCGCGCGCCTCGATGATCGCGGCGCCGCGCTTGGCGACCGTGGGTATGAAGCTGTTCGCGTTCCAGTCCGCATCGTTGATCGCATCCTTCAGCGACTTGCCGCCGGCGGTGGCGAAGCGGTAATCCGGATACATCGTCGAGCTGTGGTTGCCCCAGACGACGAACTTCTCGATGTCGCCGACGGCGACTCCGGCCTTGCCGGCCAGCTGCGACAGCGCGCGGTTGTGGTCCAGGCGCAGCATCGCGGTGAAGTTCTTGGCCGGCAGGCTCGGCGCCGACTTCATCGCGATGTAGGCGTTGGTGTTGGCCGGGTTTCCGACCACCAGCACCTTGACGTCGCGCGAGGCGACGGCGTCCAGCGCCTTGCCCTGCACGGTGAAGATCTCGGCGTTCTTCAGCAGCAGGTCCTTGCGCTCCATGCCCGGGCCGCGCGGCATCGCGCCGACCAGCATGGCGTAGTCGGCATCCTTGAACGCCACCGTCGGATCGGCGGTGCCCACCATGCCCGCAAGCAGCGGGAACGCGCAGTCCTCCAGCTCCATCATCACGCCGCGGAGCGCGGCCTGGGCCTTTTCCATCGGCAGTTCCAGCATCTGCAGGATCACCGGCTGGTCCTTGCCCAGCATTTCGCCGGAGGCGATGCGGAACAGCAGGGCGTAGCCGATCTGGCCGGCGGCGCCGGTGACTGCGACACGAACGGGGGCTTTCATTGCGACTCCTTGGAATGGAATGTCATTCCGGACGCAGTGGGGCATCTGCTTCCCGTGTCCGGGAAAGGCAGGCCCCTCGCTGCGCTCGGGGCGACAGAAGCTTGATCAGGCGAGTTCGGCGAAGAACTCGCGGATGCGTTCCAGGCCCGGCGCCAGCTGCGGCGTCGGACAGGTGTAGCTGATGCGCAGCGCACGCGGCTCGCCGAACGCCGAGCCCGGCACGCAGGCCACGCCCTTGGCTTCCAGCAGGGCGGCGCAGAAGTCGACGTCGTTGCCGATCGCAATGCCGGAAGGCCGGTGGGTCTTGCCGAACGCGACGCTGATGTCCGGGAACACGTAGAAGGCGCCCTGCGGCCTGGGGCAAACCACGCCCGGGATCGCGTCGAACACCGCCATCACCTGGTCGCGCTTGGCCTGGAACTCGGCGCACTTCGCGCGCGGGATGTCCTGCGGGCCGGACAGCGCGGCAATCGCGCCGGCGGTGACGACCTCGGGCAGGTTGGTGATGTGGTTCGAGTTCATCGTCACCACGGCCTTGGCGACGCTTTCCGGTCCGGCCATGAAGCCCACCCGCCAGCCCGGCATGCCGTAGGTCTTGGACAGCGAGTCGATGAAGATCACGCGCTCGCGCAATTCCGGGCGTGCGTGCACGAAGTTGTGGTAACCGACCCCGTCGAACACCATGCGGTTGTAGATGTCGTCGGTGATGATCCAGGTGTCCGGATGCTTCACCAGCACGTCGGCCAGGGCCGAGACCTCGTCCTTCGAATAGACCATGCCGGTCGGGTTGGACGGGTTGTTGAACAGGAACACCTTGGGCTTCTTCGCCAGCGCGGCGTCGAGCTGCGCGGGAGTGAGCTTGTAGTCCTGCGAGGCCGGGCACGGCAGCAGGTCGATCCTGGCGTTGACGATCTCGGCGATGTCTAGGTAACTGGTCCAGTACGGCACCGGGAAGGCGATCGTGTCGCCCTCTTCCAGCAGCGCCTCGGCGAGGTTGTAGATCACGTGCTTGGCGCCGATGCCGGTGGCGCAGTTGGCGCGGGTGTAGCCGTCCAGCCCGATCTCGGCGATATGCGCGAGGAAGGCATCGAGCAGCGCATCGGAACCGCGGTTGCTGCCGTACTGGCCGGAGTCGTGCGCCAGCGCATCGCGCGCGGCGGCATAGACGTGTTCGCCGGGCAGGAAGTTCGGCACCCCGATCGAGAAGCTGATGATGTCGCGGCCTTCGGCCTTCAGCCGCTTGGCCTTCTCCGCGATCTCCATGATCGCGCTGGGCTTGGCGCGGCCGATGCGGCTGGCGAACTGTGGCATCGCGAAAACCTCGGGGAAAGGACGTTGCAGACCCGAAATTTTAGCACAGCGGCACCCCGCGACCGGGGGTGCCGCCGCGCGGAAAGCGCGCGTCGCGAGGCGCTTACGCGGCCAGGATGCGATTCCATTCGGCGACGCGGTCGGCCTTCGCCGCCAGCACCGCGTCGACGTCGCCATCGATCCGCACCGACTTGATCAGGTCGCCCTGCGCGACCTTGTCGACCACGTCCAGGCCCTCGACCACCTTGCCGAACACGGTGTGCTTGCCGTCCAGCCAGGGCGTGGCGACGTGGGTGATGAAGAACTGGCTGCCGTTGGTGTTGGGGCCGGCGTTGGCCATCGACAGCACGCCGCGCTCGTGGCCCAGGCCGTTGTTGGCCTCGTCCTCGAACTTGTAGCCCGGGCCGCCGCGGCCGGAGCCCTCGGGGCAGCCGCCCTGGATCATGAAATCGGGGATCACGCGGTGGAACTTGAGCCCGTCGTAGAAGCCGCGCCGGGCCAGGTTGGCGAAGCTGGCCACAGTCAGCGGGGCCTTGTCGGGGAACAGCTCGACCTTGATGGGGCCGCGGTCGGTGTCGAAAGTGGCGATGAGGGGCATGGGACGGGCTCCTGCGGGTGGGGGCCGGGACGCCGCGCGGGGCGCGCGGGTCCCTGGGGGCGCGCAGTTTAACGCAGCCGGCATGGAGTCAGGTCATGCCCGTATAATGTCCGGCTCCCTTTCTGCTGCCCCGCCGTGCCCCGGCGCGCATTCCCGATGTCCATCGAACGCCTCCGCAACATCGCCATCGTCGCCCACGTCGACCATGGCAAGACCACCCTGGTCGATTGCCTGCTCAAGCAGTCCGGCACGTTCTCCGAACGCACCGTGCTCGCCGAGCGCGTCATGGACAGC
>JAKFDF010000182.1:0-9620 GCA_036676275.1 Lysobacter sp. | reverse complement strand
GGTCGAGGACGACGCCGGGCTGCGCCTGCAGATCAACTCGGCCAACTGCGTGCACTGCAAGACCTGCGACATCAAGGACCCCTACGAGATCATCACCTGGGTCACGCCGGAAGGCGGCTCGGGGCCGAATTACCAGAACCTGTGAGCCAGATGACTCTCCTGCGCGCGTTCGCCGGCAAGGCGGCACCCAAACCCGACTACCGGCAGCAATGGCTGCTGGCCTACAACTGCCAAGCCACGGGGCTGGGGAACTGCCTCAACCTGATGTCCGACGCGATCAATGTTGAATATTACGATCCGGTGGATTTCCGCAAGCACGCGAAGAAATTGCAGGGCCGCATGGCCAGCTTCGACCGGGTCTTGGTCGCGCCGCAGTTCGAGCACAGCCTGGGTGTCGACTTCAGCCAGTGTGCCGAGGTTTGGCGTATCCCGACCATCGCCTTCAGCGCCTACCACCCCGACATCTGCTACCTCAGCGCTGACAACAAGCCGCTGAAAGGTCCTCTCGGCGATTATCATTCGCTGATCGCCTACGCTGCTTTCAGCGCGGGACTTGATCCGCAACAAGCTGCGGCACTCTATCGCGAGGAGATCTACGCAGCTTTGGGCTATCTCGGCCGATGGGACCGGATTCGCGACAGGTTGCTCGAGAGTTTCCACGCCGAAGGCCTGGATATTTCCGAGGCCTTCGTCAACTGGAGCCGGGGCGAGCCATTCATGTATTCGCTCAACCATCCCCGGATACATTGCTTGCGCGATCTTGCGCAATGCATCCTGGCGCGTGCAGGGCTGGAGTCCAGCTATCGGAACGCGCTTCCGCACGACAACATGGCCAACGGCCCGATCTATCCGATTTTCCCCGAAATCGGCGCGCGCCTTGGCGTTGATGGGAATTACCTGTTCAAGGTTGGAGGCAAGTACCAGTTCCTGCGGCTGGAAGCCTTCATCGCTGCCAGCTTCGAGTTGTACCGCACCCATCGCAGCGTGTCCGTAGCGGCCGGTTTCACTCGCCAACTGGAACGGGCCCTGCGGGTCGTGGAGAATGCAAGATGACCCGCAATCCCTACCAGGGCCTCGACGCCAAACACTTCTGGCGACGAGCCGTGGCTGGCGTGGAACGATTCCGCTTCGATCCGGTCGTCTCAACCCGGTTCATCATCCAGCCGCAGCAGCGCGTGGCCACCGCCGGCAGCTGTTTTGCACAGCACATTTCCAATCGCCTGGCGCGCACCGGCTTCAACTATTACGTAACCGAAACCGGGGAGCACCTGCCGGTCGAACAGCGCAAGGCACAGAACTACGGCGTGTTTTCCTGCCGTTACGGCAATATCTATACCTCGCGCCAGCTGCTGCAGCTGTTCCAGGCATGTTTCGAAGGCCGCGCGGTTGCCGAGGACGTGTGGCAACGCAACGACGGGCGCTTCGTGGATGCCTCGCGCCCGCAGATCGCCCCGGATGGGTTCGCGTCCGAGGACGACGTGCGCGCGGAGCGCGCCACCCACATCGCCGCCGTCAAGCGGATGTTCGAGACCTGCGAAGTCTTCGTGTTCACCTTCGGGTTGACCGAGACCTGGCATTCGCGCATCGACGGCACCGCATACCCGTTGGCGCCGGGCGTGGCTGGAGGCAGCTACGATCCTGCGCGGCACGCGTTTGTCAACCTGGACATCCATGACGTCCTCGCGGACATGGACGCCTTCCTGTCCGGCCTGAAGGCGGTAAACCCCTCGGTCAAGGTCGTCCTCACCGTATCGCCGGTACCGCTGATCGCTACCTACGAGGACCGAAATGTCCTGGTCTCGACGACTTACAGCAAGTCCGTGTTGCGGGTTGCGGCCGACATGGCCTACCGCCGCCACGACTGGATCGAGTATTTTCCCTCGTACGAGATCATTACCGGCAATTACAACAACAGCGCGTACTACGAGGCTGATTATCGCGGCATCAACGCACTCGGTGTCGATCACGCAATGCGCTGCTTCCTGACGCATTACACCGCGCCCGGAAAAGCCATCGCGCCGGCGCAGGCCGAGATGGAAGGCAGCGAGGGCGTCGACATCGTGTGCGACGAAGAAGCCATCGATCAGGTACGCGTATGAACGCACCCGGCACCCCGCTCCCGGCGTGCGCCATTTGCTGGAGCAGCCACGCTTGATCGGCATCCTTCATATCGGCGCCGAGAAGACCGGCACTACCACGCTGCAGGAATTCTGCTTCCTCAATCGCGACCGCCTGGCCGCTTCGGGCGTGTTGTACCCGCGCACGCCCGGGGCGAAGCAGCACTCGCTGCTGGCACTCTACGCGATGGACGATGAGCGTGAAAACCTGCTGACCCGGCGCATGGCAGCCGCGCTGGCGCCGGGGCGCGACCGATGGCGCGCGGCGATCAAGGGGCAAATCGCCGCCGAAGTGGCGACCGAGGTTGCTGACCGCCTGCTGATTTCCAGCGAATTGTTCCATTCGCAGCTGGTCTCCACCGATGAAATCGCCAGGCTGAAAGGCCTGCTCGACAACTGGTGCGACCGCTACCTGATCGTGTTCTACATGCGGCGCCAGGACAGGGCCCAGGTGAGCCGATACAGCACGGACCTGCGTACCGGAGGCACGCCGCTCGCCATGCTCCCCGAGCGTTCCGCATCTACCGACCTGTACGACTACGCACAGGTGCTTGCGCGCTGGAGTGCTGTTTTCGGGCGCGCAAGCATCGTGCCGCGGGTCTTCGAGCCCGCAGCTTTTAAGGATCGCGACCTGATTGCCGATTTCATGGATGCCGGCGACTTGCCCGCGCTCGCCGACCTGCAGCGGCCACCGCGTCGCAACGAGGCGCTATCGGCAACTGCGCAACGACTTTTGTTGGCCTACAACCGCAACCGCGCAGCGCTGGCGCCACTGCCGGAGCCGCGCAACGCCCAACTCCAGCGCATTGTTGCGGCGTTCGTCGAGCGCTCATGCCCGGGGCAGCCCGCATTGCCGGCGAGGGCACAAGCGCTTGCCTTTCACGAGAGTTTCCGCGAAGGAAACCGACGGGTAGCACGGGAGTGGTTTGGCCGCGAGCAACTGTTCGAGGAAGACTTCAGCGATTATCCGGAACAGGCTGATCCCATGCCGCCCCCCGATGCTGGCGACGCGATGGGCTTGGCGGCGGGGCTTGCGCAACACCTGATGGCCAATGCCGTCTGGTTGGATTCGCCGCGCCTGCAACGCCTGTCCACCGTGACCTCCGGGCATAACCTGACCCGGGTCATGGCCGAATATCTGCGGGAGCGTAGTCCCGACCTCGCCGAGCGTATCGCTGCGCTTCCGGTTCCCGGACAGCGCCGCTGACGGTTACTGCAATGTATTCTTTTGGCGTGCCCATGGGCCGCCACCCATGGAGCATCCAGATGCAAGATGACAGCGGGATGAAGCGGATCCTGACGCTTTCATGGGCCTACAAGCTGTTCCAGGGCCTGCTCGGCTCGCGACATGGCAAGCGCTGGATCAGCGAGACCTTCTGGCGCCTGCAACCGGGCCAGAAGGTCGTGGATCTGGGCTGCGGCCCGGGCAACGCCGTTCCCCACCTGCCCGGTGGCGTGCGCTACGTCGGCTTCGACATCAGCCCCGAGTACATTGCCCATGCCCGGTCCCGGCATACCGGAGATCCTGAAAAGGTGTTCGTGGTCGGCACGCCGGCGGACTTCGTCGCGGAGCTGCCGCCCGAGATGCGCGATGCCGACCTGGTGATGATGAATGGCCTGATGCACCACCTCGACGACGACGAGGCATTGATCGCGCTGCGCCTGGCCCACGCATCGCTCGCGCCGCATGGTCGGCTGGTCTGCCTGGAATCGTGCTTCCTGTTGCGGCAAGCCCCGCTGTCACGCTGGTTGGTGAGCCGCGACCGCGGCAAGAACGTCCGCTACGAATACGAGTGGAAGGCACTGGTAGCCAAGGTGTTCGAGCGCTTCGAGACCCACATCCTTACCGGGCACATCCGCATTCCATACACGCTGATCGTGATCGAGGCGCATCGCGCACCCTGAGTTACCCACCCTGGCGTTTGGCAAGCCCTTCTATGCCGGCTTACGCGCCACCAGCAAAGTCCGATACTGGTGCTGCGGGAGGCGCGCGGGCGCAACCCGGCTGAGCGTATCCACGGATTCGTAACCAAGCAACTGGAGATAGCGCCTGAGCACATGCTCGCTGATCGCCCAGAAGTTGGTGGGATCGTTGTTCTGCATGTGCATGAAGTAGCATGCATCCGGATATTCCGGGTGATCGTACGTCTGCGTCTCAAGCGCGAGGTATCCACCCGGCTTCAGATTGGCGTACGAATTCTGCAACGAGAGAAGCGGATTCGGCAGGTGATAGAGCGTGCCGAAATGCAGCACGACATCGAACGCCTCGGGCCGCAGGAACGTCTCTGCGTCCTCCAGCATGAATTCGCACTCCACCCCCGCGAGTTCTGCCAGGAACCTGGCAACCTGCATGTGCCGTTCCGTAACGTCGATACCAACAGTACGCAAGCCGTACTCGACGGCGGCATGAATCGAGTTGTGCCCGGAGTTGCAGCCGATATCCAGCAGTCGTCCGCCCCGCAGGCGTTCGAACGGAATGTGCGTTGACACCTTGCGCAACTTCCTGATGGGGAACTCCGAAAACGGCACGCGTCGTTCCAGTTGCGCGGTGCTGACACCGTTGCTGAAATCGATCTTGTGCCCCCACGGTTGGTGCTTGCTCAACTCCCCCAACAGCATGTCAGGATGCAGCGTGCTTGGCAGCACCAGCGTGCCGTCTTGAGTGGCCTTGTTTTTCATCGTGGATGCCTTTCCTGCAGCAGGGCGAAATGCGTTGGCGCCGCGCATGAAGGCGAAGCCCGCCTTCGCGACTCCACCATGGGGACGCCGCCTACGCGCCTGCCTGGCCACCGTGCAGCAACTGCTGCACCAATCGTTCGGCCAAAGCCTCGGCGCTGGCCGCGGTCGTGTCCACCACGGCTTCGGGATGCTCCGGTTTCTCGTACGGCGAATCGATGCCGGTGAAGTTCCGGATTTCGCCGGCACGCGCCTTGGCATACAGCCCCTTGATGTCCCGCTGCTCGGCGACCGCCAACGGCGTATCGACGAACACTTCCATGAACTCGCCCTCCGCGAACATCTCGCGCGCCATCCGCCGCTCGGCGCGGAACGGCGAGATGAAGCTGACCAGCACGATCAGGCCGGCATCGACCATCAGCCTGGCCACTTCCGCGACGCGGCGGATGTTCTCGACCCGGTCCTCGTCGGTGAAGCCCAGGTCCTTGTTGAGGCCGTGGCGGACGTTGTCGCCGTCGAGCAGGTAGGTGTGCTGGCCCATCGCCAGCAGCTTCTTCTCGACCAGGTTGGCGATGGTCGACTTGCCGGAGCCGGACAGGCCGGTGAACCACAGGCAACGCGGTTGCTGGTGCTTGATCCGCGCGCGCGCGGCCTTGTCGACGTCGACGTGCTGCCAATGGATGTTGCCGGCACGGCGCAGCGCGAAGTCCAGCGTGCCGGCGGCGACGGTGGCGTTGCTCTGGCGGTCGACCAGGATGAAGGCGCCCAGCGCGTGGTTGTCGGCATACGCCTCGAACGGCACCGGCTGGTCCAGGTACAGGTTGACCTGGGCGACTTCGTTCAACTCCAGGGACTTGGCGGCCAGCTCCTCCTGGGTATTGACGTCGACCTTGTGCTTGATTTCGGTGATGGTGGCGCCGACCGTGCGCGCTCCGATCTTCAGCCAGTACGGGCGGCCTGGCAGCAGCTGGTGCTCGCCCAGCCACAACAGGTGCGCGGCGAACTGGTCGGCGACTTCGGGCGGATTGTTGGCGGCGGCGATCACGTCGCCGCGACTGGCGTCGATCTCGTCGGCCAGCGTCAGCGTGACCGCCTGGCCGGCCCCGGCCAGCGCCAGGTCGCCATCGGCGGTGACGATGCGCGCGATCCGGGAGCGCTGCCCGGAGGGCAGCACCGCGATTTCGGCGCCGGGCGCGATGCTGCCGGCAACGATGGTGCCCGCGAAGCCGCGGAAATTCTGGTCCGGCCGACAGACCCATTGCACCGGCATCCGGAATCCGGTGTCGCGGACGTCGTGTTCGACCTGCACGTTCTCGAGGTGCTCGAGCAGGGTTTCCCCGCCGTACCACGGCGTCGCCGCCGAACGCTCCAGCATGTTGTCGCCCTTCAGCGCCGACAGCGGGATGCAGGTGACGCTGGGGATGCCGAGCGTAGCCGCCAGCTCGCGATAGCCGGCGACGATGTCGTTGAACACGGTTTCGTCGTAACCCACCAGGTCCATCTTGTTGACCGCCAGCAGCACGTGCTTGATGCCGAGCAGCGAGACGATGTAGCTGTGGCGGCGGGTCTGGGTCAGCAGGCCCTTGCGCGCGTCGACCAGGACCACGGCGAGGTCGGCGGTGGACGCGCCGGTCGCCATGTTGCGGGTGTACTGCTCGTGGCCGGGGCAGTCGGCGACGATGAACTTGCGCTTGTCGGTGCCGAAGAAGCGGTAGGCGACGTCGATGGTGATGCCCTGCTCGCGCTCCGCGGCGAGGCCGTCGACCAGCAGGGCGAAGTCGATGTCGCCGCCCTGGGTGCCATGGCGGCGGCTGTCGGCTTCCAGCGCCGCGACCTGGTCGTCCAGCAGCAGCTTGGTGTCGTGCAACAGGCGGCCGATCAGCGTGCTCTTGCCGTCGTCGACGCTGCCGCAGGTGATGAAGCGCAGCAGGCTCTTGGTTTCGTGCTGCTGCAGGTAGGCCGCGACGTGGGCGCCGGCATCGATGGTCATGTCGTTCATCGACGCATCCCGGCGGTGTCGTCCCGGATGCAGCGGGCGAGCTGCTGTTTGCAGGAATCGGTCATCATGGGGAGCAGGTCCATCGCTACGCTCGGGACTACATGGACATGGGAAGCCATCAGAAATAACCCTCCTGCTTCTTCTTCTCCATGGATGCGGAGGGATCGTGGTCGATCACGCGGCCCTGGCGTTCGGAGGTGGTCGACACCAGCATTTCGGCGATGATCTTCTCCAGGGTGTCGGCCTCGGACTCGATAGCGCCGGTCAGCGGGTAGCAGCCCAGGGTCCGGAACCGGACCTTCTTCATCATCGGCGCCTCGCCATCGTGCAACGGCAGGCGCTCGTCGTCGACCATGATCAACGCGCCGTCGCGCTCGACCACCGGCCGCTCGGCGGCCAGGTACAGCGACGGCACCGGGATGTTCTCGCGGTAGATGTAGAGCCAGACATCGAGCTCGGTCCAGTTGGAGATCGGGAACACGCGCACCGACTCGCCCTTGTGGATGCGGGTGTTGTACAGGTCCCACAGCTCCGGTCGCTGGTTCTTCGGGTCCCAGCGGTGCGCGGCGCTGCGGAAGGAAAAGATGCGTTCCTTGGCGCGCGACTTCTCCTCGTCGCGGCGGGCGCCGCCGATGGCGGCGTCGAAGCCCCACTTGTCCAGCGCCTGCTTCAGCGCCTGGGTCTTCATCACGTCGGTGTGGACGGTGGCGCCGTGGGTGATCGGGCCGATGCCCTGGGCGATGCCGTCGGGATTGCTGTGGGTGCGCAGCTCGACCCCGGTTTCGCGCGCGCGCCGGTCCCGGAAGGCGATCATCTCGCGGAACTTCCAGGTCGTGTCCACGTGCAGCAGCGGGATCGGTGGCCGCGCCGGATAAAACGCCTTGACCAGCAGGTGCAACAGAACCGAACTGTCCTTGCCCACCGAGTACAGCATCACCGGGTTGCGGAACTCGGACGCGACCTCGCGCAGGATGTGGATGCTTTCGGCTTCCAGGCGATCGAGGTGGGAAAGCGTCTTGGATTCTGGCGTCACTGCGTGGAGTTCCTGTTCCGGATAACGATTGCGCGAGTTGGAGGGAATAACGTCATTCTAGCCGCGGACCGGCCGTTCAGAACGGCCACAGCCGCGGGATCGCCCACAACACCGCGACGCCCACCACCAGCGACAACGGCAGGCCGACGCGGACGTAATCGCTGAAGCGATAGCCGCCCGGGCCGTAGACCATGAGGTTGGTCTGGTAGCCGATCGGGGTGATGAATCCGGCCGAAGCCCCCATCATGATCGCGATCACGAACGGCATCGGCTGCACCCCGAGCTGCGCCGCAGCCGAGACCGCGATCGGGAACATCAGCACGGCCGCGGCATTGTTGGTGACCAGTTCGGTGAACGCGACCGCCGCCACGTACACCAGCACCAGGGTCCAGAACGGATCCGATCCGGCCCAGTCCTTGAGATGGGCGGCGACAAGCGCGGCCACGCCGCTGCGGTCCAGGGCGGCGCCGAGCGCGAAGGAGCACGCGATCACCACGATCAGGCGCAGGTCCAGGCTGCGGCGCAGTTCGGCGACATGGACGCAGCCGGCCAGCAGCACCAGCAAGGCCGCCGCGACGGCCGAAAGCAGGATGTCCACCCCGAACACGGTATTGGCGACGATCATGCCCGCGACCACGGCCAGCGCGACCAGCGCGCGCGGCCGGTCGACCCGCGCAGCGCCGTCGATCTCGTTGCTCACGAGGAACTCGGCGCGGTTGCCGTAGCGACGCAGGAACCGGGTATCGGTCTCCATCAGCAGGGTATCGCCCACCTGCAGCACGACCTCGCCGAGCTTGCCGTGCAGGCGCGTGCCATGACGCGCGACCGCGATCACCGCCGCGTTGTAGCGGGTGCGGAATGCCGCCTCCACCAGGGTCTTGCCGATCGCCGGCGAATACGGCGACAGCACCACCTCCACCAGCGTGCGGCGGCCGCCGGCGTCGTCGATCTTGAACAACTGCTCGGTGGCAGGTCGCAGCCCGGACAGGCGCCGCAATTCGCGTACCGCGTCGGTGGCGCCGACGAACACCAGCCGGTCGCCGCCGCGCAGCACTTCATCCGGCGAGACCGCGGCATGCAGCTCGCCGTTGCGCAGCAGCTCGACAAGGTAGGAGCCGGCCAGGCCGCGCAGGCCGGCCTGGCCGATGGTCATGCCGGCCATCTCCCCCGCCTCCTCGACCAGCATCTCGACGACGTATTCGCGGGTCTCGGTCGCCTGCTGCACTGCCGAGCGGCGCAACGGCAGCAACCACCGCCCGAGCGTGAGCAGGTATACACCGCCGGCCAACGCCGCGACCGCACCCACGCCGAAGGGATCGAACATCCGCAACGCCGGGATCCCGCCGTGCTGGTGCACCAGCCCGGCGACGATCAGGTTGGTGCTGGTGCCCACCAGCGTGCACATGCCGCCGAGGATGGTGGCGTAGTTCATCGGCAGCAGCAGCTTGGATGGGGCGATGCCGCTGCGCCGGCTCCAGTGCTCGATGGCCGAGGTCAGCATCGCCACGATCGGGGTGTTGTTGACGAACGCGGACAACGGCGAGGTGATGCCGACCAGGCGTGCCTGGGCGGCGAACTCGCCGCGCGGGCGCCCCAGCACCCAGTCGCCGATCCAGCGGATCGCACCGGTGGACTTGAGCGCGGCGACCAGCACGAACAGGACCGCGACCGTGAGCACGCCGGGATTCCAGAACCCAGCCAGTGCCTGGCGCACGCCAAGGATGCCGCTGCCGGCCAACACCACGGTCGCGCCGATCAGCACCTTGTCCGGGCTGAAGCGCTCCCACAGCAACAG
>JAKFDF010000181.1:0-4098 GCA_036676275.1 Lysobacter sp. | reverse complement strand
GGCAACCGCCACGGGCTGGTCGCCGGCGCCACCGGCACCGGCAAGACGGTGACGCTGATGACGCTGGCCGAAGGCTACTCGCGGATCGGCGTGCCGGTGTTCCTGGCCGACGTCAAGGGCGATGTCGCCGGGCTGGCCGTGGCCGGCGCGCCCAGCGACAAGCTGCAGGCGCGCATCGCCGAGATCGGCATCGCCGATTACAGGTCCGAAGGCGCGCCGACCATCTTCTGGGACCTGTACGGCAAGCTCGGGCATCCGATCCGCACCACCGTCAGCGAGATGGGTCCGTTGCTGCTGTCGCGCATCCTCGAGCTCAACGACACCCAGTCGGGCGTGCTGGACATCGTGTTCAAGCTCGCCGACGACCGCGGCCTGCTGCTGCTCGACCTCGACGACCTGCGCGCACTGCTGACATTGGTCGCCGGGGAACGCAAGGACGTCTCCACCGAATACGGGCTGGTGAGCGCGCAGTCGATCGGCGCGATCCAGCGCGCGCTGCTGCGGCTGTCGCAGGACGGCGCCGATCATTTCTTCGGCGAGCCCGCGCTGGAACTGGCCGACCTGATGCGCACCACGCCCGACGGCCGCGGCGTGGTCGGCATCCTCGCCGCCGACCAGCTGATCCTGAAGCCGCGCCTCTATTCGAGCTTCCTGCTGTGGCTGCTATCGGAACTGTTCGAGAAACTGCCGGAAGTGGGCGACCTCGACAAGCCCAAGCTGGTGTTCGTGTTCGACGAGGCGCACCTGCTGTTCGACGATGCGCCGCCGGCGCTGCAGCAGCGCATCGAGCAGGTGGTGCGCATCATCCGCTCCAAGGGCGTGGGCGTGTACTTCTGCTCGCAGTTCCCCGACGACGTGCCCGACGACATCCTCGGCCAGCTCGGCAACCGCGTGCAGCACGCGCTGCGCGCCTTCACCCCGCGCGACCAGAAAGCGGTGCGCACCGCCGCCGAGACCTTCGTTCCCAACCCGGCGCTGGACGTGGCGCAGGCGATCGGCCAGCTCGGGGTCGGCGAGGCGCTGGTGTCGATGCTGCTCGACAAGGGCGTGCCGATGCCGGTCGAGCGCACGCTGGTCGCGCCGCCGCGCTGCCGGATGGGCGCGATCACCGACGCCGAACGCGCGCAGGTGCGTGCCGGCAGCCCGGTCGGCGCCAAGTACGACGCTGCGGTCGATCGCGATTCGGCCGCCGAAATGCTGGCCCGGAAGGCCGAGGCCGCCACCGCGAAGGCCGACGCGCCCCCGGCGAAGACCGCCGACGACGATGACGGCGGCGGTTTCGGCCAGGCGGTCAAGGATGCGGTATTCGGCACCCGGCGGCGCCAAGGCATGGTCGAGTCGATGGCCAAGCAGGCCGCGCGCACGGTCGGCAGCCAGGTCGGCCGGCAGATCCTGCGCGGCGTGCTCGGCGGCATCTTCGGCGGCCGTCGCTGACACCCTCGACAAAAGACTTCGCGACACCACCCCTCGTGACATCACCATCGACGGAAAACAACCGATGAACCGCATCCTCGCCGTTGCCCTTGCCAGCCTCGCCCTCGCCGCCTGCCAGCGGGAGGCACCGGCGCCCGTCGCCACCGACGCACCTGCAGCCGCCGCGCAGGCAGCGGACGCCACTGCGGTCGTGGCCACCGAAACCACGATGGCCCAGGCCGGCGTGCAGCCCGGCCCCGGCGCGATCGACGACAAGGCCTTCGCCGGCAAGTTCACCGGCACCCTGCCCTGCGCCGACTGCCCCGGCATCGACGAGACGCTCGAGCTCGGCGCCGACGGCAGCTTCACCCTCACCGACGTCTACCGTGAACGTCCGCAAGGCACCGCCACCCTGCAGGGCACCTGGTCGAGCGATGCCGACGGCAAGCGCATCCGCCTGGATCCCGGCAGCAAGACCGAGGTCGACCGCCTGTTCGCGATCGAGGACAACGACACGCTCGTGCCGCTGGGCGCCGATGGCGAACGTGTCGCCGGCGCGCCCGACATGCGCCTGAAGCGCGGCAAGTAAGCGGCCTTGGGACGTTGGCGTCCACCCGCGGCCCATGGCACCGCGCTGGTCACGCGGGCGGGCCATGCGCGGCTGAAGTCCGAGCTGGACGACTTGTGGCGCGTGCGCCGCCCGGAAGTGGTCAAGGCGCTCGCCGCCGCCGCCGCGGAGGGCGATCGTTCGGAAAACGCGGAATACACGTATCGCAAGAAGCAGCTCGGCGAGATCGACCGCCGGGTGCGTTACCTCAGCAAGCGGCTGCAGGTCCTGCGCGTGGTGGATACCGTGCCGGCGGACCGCGAAGCGGTGTTCTTCGGCGCGACGGTGGAGGTGGAAAACCTCGCGGGCGGCGAGGTCTCGCGCTACCGGATCGTAGGCCCGGACGAGACCGACGCCCGGCTGGGGCACATCAGCATCGATTCGCCGCTGGCACGGGCGATGCTGAAGAAACGGGTCGACGACGAATTCGAGGCCGCATTGCCCGGCGGCGCGGCCCGTTTCACGATCCTGGCGGTGGCCTACGAGGGCGACGGCTGAGGTGGTGCCCGGCTACCGGGGGGAGGCCGATGTCGCGCATCTCCACCTCGGGCGTTCCGGCATCGTCGCCCCCCTGCGGCGCGGACTCGCGCGCCTTCCGCGCCAGGTCCTCGTAGCGATCCTGGAATTCCCGCAGGTCCCGTTCTTCCAGTTCCTCCAGGTCCAGCAGCGCATTGTGGGCGCCCTGGGTGGCGCGGATCAGTTCGTCGAGCTTGATCTGCAGCGCCTGGGTGTCGCGGTTCTGGGTGTTCTGGATCAGGAACACCATCAGGAAGGTGATGACCGTGGTCCCGGTATTGATCACGAGCTGCCAGGTGTCGCTGAAGCCGAACAGCGGGCCGGTGACCACCCACGCCAGCACCACGCCGACCGCCAGTGCGAAGCACAGCGGCCGCCCGGTGAAGCGCGCCGCCGCCTTGGACGTGCGGGTGAACCAGCCGAGCTTGCGCATGTCCGATCCCGTGAGGTCGTGGCCGCGGCATTGTGACCGGCGCGCGCGAACACCGCGTCAGGGCGCGCGCCGCTCAGATGCCGCCGTACCAGTCGTATCCCAGGTCTTCCCAGTAGCCGCCCTTGCCGCCGCCGAACGAGGCGTAGCCATCGACCACCTCGACCGCATGCACGTACTTGGGCTGCTTGTAGCCCAGCTTGCGCTCGATCCGCATCCGCAATGGCGCGCCGTTGGCGACCGGCAGCGGCGCATCGTTGAGGGTGTGGGCGGCGATGGTCTGCGGGTGGCACGCATCCAGCAGGTCGACGCTCTCGTAATAGCGCGAACCGTCGCCACCGAGATCGTCGAAGCAATGGAACACCACGAAGCGCGCCCCGGGCTTCGGCCTGGCCAGGTCGAGCAGGTGCGCCAACGGCACGCCCTGCCATTTTCCGATCACGCTCCAGCCCTCGACGCAGTCGTGGCGGGTGACCTGGGTGCGCTGCGGCAGTGCACGCAACGCGTCCAGCGAAAACTCCAGCGGCCGCTCCACCAGCCCGAGGATGCGCAGGCGGTAGCCACGGAAGCCATCGGCCTTGAGCGCCAGGTATTCCGGCGTGCGCGGATCGATCGAACCGTTGGGGCGGAATTGCGGCGAGATCATCGATTCCGGGAATTCGGCCGCCAACCGGTCGCCGGTCAGCGCGCGCTGGGTGCGCATCGACAGCTGTTCGGCGACGCCGAGCATCTCGACGAAGCGTTCGCTGCGCGACAGCGCGTCGCAGCCCGCCAGCAGGCCGACGCCGGTGCCGGCGATGGCGCCGCGCAACAGGCGGCGGCGCGAAACCAGTACCCGCTCACTCATCGCCGGCCTCCCGGGCACGCGGCCAGCGTACGCGGAAGCGGCCGCTGAGCATCGAGCGCAGTTCGTTGACCGGGCCGGCGTACAGCACCATCAGCACGTGCACCAAGGTGAACAGCACGAACAGCGCCATCACGATGAAGTGGAGCGTGCGCGCCGACTGGCGCCCGCCGACCAGGCCCAGCCACCAGCCGAGGATGCTGTCGAGCTGGGGCGACATCGACAGCCCGGTCAGCACCGCCAGGGGCGCCAGCACGAAAACCACGCCGAGGTAGGCCAGTTTCTGCA
>JAKFDF010000180.1:0-20215 GCA_036676275.1 Lysobacter sp. | reverse complement strand
ACCGAGCACTACTGGAAGGGCAGCAACGACTTCCTCGTCGGCAGCGAGATCTTCAAGGGCAGCGGTTCGTTGCGCTACATGTGCAATCCGACCCAGGACGGCGGCTCGATCGACAACGCCGCCGACTACACCAGCGGCATGGACGTGCACTACTCCTCTGGCGTGTACAACAAGGCGTTCTGCAACCTGGCCAAGACCGCCGGCTGGGACACGCCCAAGGCGTTCAAGGTCTTCGCCCGCGCCAATGCCCTGTACTGGACCGCGAGCAGCACCTACAACACCGCCGCCTGTGGCGTTGAAACGGCGGCCGGCGACCTCGGTTACAGCGTCGCCAACGTCACCGCCGCCTTCACCACGGTCGGCGTGAGCTGCAGCGGCGGGGGCGGGGGCGGTGGCAGCAGCGGCGGTCCGTTGACCAAGGGCGTGCCGATGACCAACCAGTCGGCATCGACCGGCAGTTCGGTCAACTACACGCTGGTCGTCCCGGCTGGTGCGAGCAACCTGACCTTCACCATGTCCGGGGGCACCGGCGACGCCGACATGTACGTCAAGTTCGGCAGCGCGCCGACCGACACGTCGTACGACTGCCGTCCGTACAAGTCCGGCAATGCCGAGACCTGCACGTTCGCGGCGCCGTCGGCGGGCACGTACTACGTGCGGCTCAAGGCGTACTCCGCGTTCTCGGGCGTCAGCCTGGTCGGCGACTACGCCACCGGTGGTGGTGGCGGTGGCGGCGGCGTGCTGACCAAGGGAGTGCCGGCGACCGGCCTGTCGGCCTCGACCGGCAGTTCGGTGAACTACACGCTGAGCGTGCCCACCGGCGCGTCCAACCTGACGTTCACCATGTCCGGGGGCACCGGCGATGCCGACATGTACGTGAAGTTCGGCAGCGCGCCGACCGACACGTCGTACGACTGCCGGCCGTACAAGAGCGGCAATGCCGAGAGCTGCACCTTCGCGACGCCGTCGGCGGGCACCTATTACGTGCGGCTGAAGGCGTACTCGGCGTTCTCGGGCGTCAGCCTGGTCGGCGACTACAGCACCGGCGGCGGCGGCGGCGTGCAGACCTACAGCAACGACACCAACGTCAACATCCCGGATGCCGGCTCGGCGGTGACCAGCTCGATCACGGTCTCGGGACGCAGCGGCAACGCGCCGAGCAACGCCCAGGTGGGGGTGAACATCGTCCACACCTACCGTGGCGACCTCGTCGTCGACCTGGTTGCACCGGACGGCTCCAGCTATCGCCTCAAGAACTCCAGCGGCAGCGACAGCGCGGACAACGTGGTGGCGACCTACACCGTCAACCTCTCCACCGAAGCGCTGAACGGTGCCTGGAAACTGAAGGTGCAGGATGTCTATTCGGGCGACACCGGCTACATCAACAGCTGGAACGTCACCTTCTGATCGCCGCGACCATTACCCCCTGATGGACTTGCGACCCCGGCCTTGCGCCGGGGTCTTTTTATGGCGCTTCCCTTTTCGATGGGGCGCGGTTTCGGATGGAGTCGCTGCCCCCGCGGGCCGGGGTGCGTCCGCCTGACGACGGTCGGAGCGCGGGCCATCCCTGGTCCACTCTCCGTAGCCCGGTGCGCCGGGCAGCGACGGTGGATGGCGCGAGCTTGGAGCTCGTCGCCTCGGCAGGCTTCTTTCCGCAGGCGCCGGCCCACTTGTAGAAGCCGGTGGCCCGGGCTTCGCACGGGACCGTCGGCGGCATGCATGCCGCCGCAGGGTCTACATGGAGGTATTCACGGCGTGTCCGCTGAAGGTAGGGCCGTCGGTTTCTCCGCAGGGTGCCCGCCCCGGGGAGAATATCCCCCTTCCATGTCCCCGCGCTGGAGCGCAGGGCGCCACAACGCGCCTGCGCTACCGCAGCAACCCGCGCAGCAGCAGCGCGTGGTTGTGGGCCTCGTCGTGGAAGGCGTAAAGCAGGGTGATGCGCTGCCGTCGCGCCAGGCTGCGCAGGCCCGGCAATGCGGGGTTGGCGCGCGCCTCGGCAAGGTAGGCGTCGCGGAAGTCGTCCCAGCGGTCCGGGTGTGCGTGGAACTGCTTCCGCAGCCCCGGACTGGGCGCGATCTCCTTCAGCCACTCGTCCACCCGGGCCCGGTCCCTGGACAGGCCGCGCGGCCACAGGCGGTCGACCAGCACGCGCAGGCCGTCGTCCTCCGCGGGCGGCTCGTAGACGCGCTTGACCCTGGGCACCGGCATTTCAGTCGAGCGCCTCGAAGCGGTTGGCGGCGACGTTCTTGCGTACCTTCGCCGGATCCCAGATTCGGCCGTTCATGGCGATATACGTGCCCGGCGGCAGCGACTGCACCGCGCCGACCGCGGTGCCGATGTTGAACTCGGCGTCGGAGCCGCGGAAACGCGCCGGGTTCAGCGCGCCGGTCAGGACGATGGTCTTGCCGGGGATGCTGGCCAGCACCCTGGCCGTTTCGACCATGCTGTCCGTGCCGTGGGTCACCAGCACGTGGCGCGCGTCGCGCGCGGCGATCGTGGCGCGCAGCAGTTCGCGGTCGGCGGCGTCGATGTACAGCGAATCCTTGCGCAGGATCGGGACCACGCTGAAGCGGAAGCCCACCCCCAGTTCCTGCAGGATGCGGCCGATCTGCGGTTCGCCGACCTGGTAGTCCGACTTGTCGTCGAAGTACACCTTGTCGATGGTGCCGCCGGTGGTGACGACGAGGAGCTCGTCCATGATCCGTCCAGAGCGCAATCCCGGTTCCCGGTATTGTATCCGGACTGTGTTGGCGGCCATCGCCACTGGCCCGCTGTCCGTTCGCAGCCCTGTATGCCGTTGGTGTGTATGCCCGGGCATCCCGCCTATTGGGAGGACACATATGCAGTTTTCCAGCAGTTTCATTGGACTGGTGTTAGTTGCCTGTGCGGTAACGATCGGCTCCCAGGCCCAAGCGGCGACGCAGAGCCGCCAGATCGCCCTGGTAGGTCCGAATTTCTGCCAGTTGACCTTGCCCACGACGTCCTCGCCCATCCGCAACCGCGCATCGGGCGTACGCAATGAAGGCACGGCCAGCGCATACGTCACCTGCGTCTTCCCATCTGGAGAGGGACGCACCGCAGGTGGAAGCTCGAACAACGAGATCTGGCTGTATGTCGCCAGCCTGGATGGCGTATCGCACGATGTGTCGTGTACCGGCGTGGCCTCGGACGGCTTCTTCAACCTGACTTACGTGAGCAAGACGATCACCGCCCTGGCCACCAAGTCGGGTGGCTACGAAATCTGGGAGCCGGGTGATTTCGGTGGGACGACGACCATTCCCGATTACGGCCAGTTCAGCGTAACCTGCCTGCTGCCGCCCCAGACCGCGATCACCAGTGGATACGTGACCAGTACGACCAACGTGGGTACCTGATCCGGTCATGGTTCGCTACAAGCCCGTGCGCCGGAAATACCAGGCGCATGGGGCTCATGCAGTACCCAGGGTTTGATTCGAGTTGCGCAGGTATTTGTTCCACGACTTACGGAGAGGCAATGCCGCATCATCATTCGCAACGCAGGAACCAATTGCCATGGATCGGCGGGACGGTGCTCGCGGTTGCATTGCTGGTTGCAGCGGCCCTGGTCTGGAGCCACCGGGAACAACCGGTGGGCGACCAGCTGCAGATGGCCAGGATCCTGGCGCGGCTGCAGGCGCTGGAAGCGCAGCGCGAGCAAGCTCCCACGGGTTATCCCGCAGGCGTCGCCACCAATGTTTCCGCGGATACGTTCGGTGCGCGAGACGGCGCCTCCGGGACTCCCGCACCTCCATTGCCCGATTTGACCCCGGAACAGGCCGAGCAACAGCATCGTGCACGATTGCAGGCGCTCGAAGCGCAATTTTCCAGCGATCCCAGTGATCCGGCCGCAGTCCTCGTCGAAAGCCAGTTGCTGGAGACGATGGTCGGCGGGGCCATGAACAGTACCGGCTTGGTTCCGCGCAACCCGGATGTCGAATGCCGCCGCCGCAGCTGCCGCATCACTGGCAGCTTTGCGGCATCCGGGAGTGCCGAAGACTGGGTCCTGACCTACCTGGCCACCAGCGCCGACAAGCTGGCGCGGGCGCGGGCAGAATACGTACGCAATGCCGATGGCAGCATCCAGGCCCGCATCTACGCGGCTCGCGGCGGAAACGCCACGAACCGGTAAGAAGGGCGCTGGATCCGCGACCCGCTAGGTGTCCTTATAGTGCTCGGCAGCGGCTGGTACGTCCGCGCGATCCTCCCTGGAGTCGCGGTGACAGGCCCGGTAAGCCGAGATGGATCAAGAAGACCGCGAGCGCGCGCCGAAGCGTGCGCGCAGCCCGGGCAGGCTGGCGGCAAGCACGATCGCCACCGCCAGTGCGACGGCCGCCAGCGCTAAGCCGCGCTCCGGCGCGCGCGTCCAGGCCACCATGATGCCGTGCGAGAACCACAGCAGCGCCAACACCCCGGCCCAGAAGCCGGTGCGGGCCCCGCCGCCGCGCAGCAGCGAGAGCGCCAGCAGCAGCGGCGGCAGCGCGAACACGAGCACCGCCACCCACTGCCCGTCGCGCGCGAACCACCAGGCGTACAAGGCGGCGAGCGCGAGCAGGGCGGCGCAGAGGATGCCGCGGGCGCGAGTCATGGCGCCAGCCTCGCGGCGAGCTGCGCGATCCGGCGGCCGAGCGCGCGCGCCAGCACGGCTTCGTCGTCGCTGGGTTGCGGGTCGTCCTGCAGCCCGGCCACATGGCTGGCGCCGTACGGCGTGCCGCCGGTGCGCGTGCTGTTGAGCGCGGGCTCCGTGAACGGAATGCCCGCGATCACGCAGCCATGGTGCAGCAGCGGCAGCAGCATCGACAGCAGGGTTGATTCCTGGCCGCCGTGCATCGTGCTGGTGGAGGTGAACACGCCGGCCGGCTTGCCGACCAGGGTGCCGCTGGCCCATTCGGCGCCCAGCCCGTCGATGAAGTGCTTGAGCGGCGCGGCCATGTTGCCGAAACGGGTCGGGCTGCCGAGCAGCAGGCCGGCGCATTCGGCGAGATCGCCGCGCTCGACGTAGGGGGCCCCATCCTCGGGGACCGGCGCGCTCGCGGCCTGCGTGGTCGCGGCCACCGGCGGTACCGTGCGCAAGCGCGCGGCCATGCCATCGACCTCGCCGATGCCGCGCGCGACCTGCCGCGCCAGTTTCGCCACCGAACCGCCGCGGCTGTAATACAACACCAGGATCTCGGGCATCACGTGCTCCAGTGGAGGCGCAAGGATAGGGGATGGCTGCGCGCCACGCCCGCGCACGTACCCGCGGGCCCGTCTGCGCCCGCGCTGCAGGCTGCAACCGGCTTCGGCGCCCACGCGGCATGGGTTACCCTGCGCCGATGGAGCCGCTGGACTCGATCAACCGCTGGAGCGACCGCCTGCGCGACCGCGCGCGGGCGCGCTCGTTCTTCGCGTTCCTGTGGCGGCGGTTCCTCGACGACCGCCTGTTCGAGGCCGCCGGCGCCCTGTCCTACACCACGGTGTTCGCGCTGGTGCCGCTGTCGATGGTGGTGTTCGGGGTGTTGTCGGCGTTCCCGGCCTTCAACGACTGGAGCGGGCAGCTCAGCGACTACATCTTTTCGAATTTCGTCCCCAGCTCGGCGCGCAGGGTCGAGGGCTACCTGCGGCAGATCTCGGGCAATGCCGGGCAGCTGACCACCGCCGGCGTGATCGCGCTGGTGGCCTCGCTGCTGATCACCCTGACCGGCGTCGAGGCGACCTTCAACCGCATCTGGCGGGTCAGGACCGCGCGCCCCAAGTTCACGCGCTTCCTCGTCTACTGGACGGTGCTGACGCTGGGCGCGCTGGTCGCGGCGACCAGCCTGGCGTTGTCGACGCGGTTCTTCGCGCTGGCGGTGTTCGAGACCGAGCCCGGGCGCGCGCTGGAAGCGGTGATGTTGCGGCTGGCGCCGATGACGATCGAGCTGGCGGCGTTCGCCGCGATCTTCCGGGTGGTGCCGCACCGCACGATCAAGTGGCGGCACGCGATGGTCGGCGCGCTGCTGTCGGTGCTGTTGTTTGAAGTGGTGAAATGGGGCATCGCGCTGTACCTGGGCAGCTTCGGCGCCTACCAGAAGATCTACGGGCCGCTGGCGTTCGTGCCGGTCTTCCTGTTGTGGATCTACTTCGGCTGGGTGTCGATCCTGCTCGGCGCCTCGTTCGCCGCGTCGATGTCGGCGTTCCGCTACCAGCCCGCGGCGATGCGCCTGCCCAACGGCTACGAGCTGTACGGCCTGCTGCGGATGCTCGGGCGATTCGCCGAGCAACGGCACAAGGGGCGCGGCCTGCACAGCGACGAATTGCAGCAGCTCGAGCCGATGCTCACCGATGCACTGGTGCAGGAACTGCTCGGGGAATTGAGCGCGATCGGGCTGGTCAGCCGCGCCGAGTCGGGCGAATGGCTGCTTGCCCGCGACCTCGACGACCTCACCATGGCCGAACTCTACGAAGCCTGCGAGCTGCGCATCCCGATCGCCGAGGCGCACCTGCCGTGCCGCGACGACGCGCTCGGCGTCGCCGCGATGGAAGAACTCGACCAGTTGCGCCTGCCGTTGCGCGAGCTGCTCAAGCGCCGCGTCTCCAATGTCTTCGACGACCTCCCGAAAGGATCCCCATGAACCGCCTGTTGCCGATAGCGTGCCTGGCCTTGCTGGCGCTGGCCGCCTGCAAGCGGCCGGCGAACGAGGACGCCCCACCGCAGCCTGCGGCGCAGGCGCCGGCCGCGACCGCCGCGCAACCGCCCGCACCGGCACAACCTGCGGACGCGGCGCCTGCGTCGAAACCCGAGCAACCCACGCTCGCAGTCACCACGCTCGACGGCAAGCCCTACGACCTCGCCAGCCATCGCGGAAACTGGGTGGTGGTGAACTTCTGGGCGACCTGGTGCGGCCCTTGCCTGAAGGAAATGCCCGACCTGTCGGCGCTGGACGCGATGCGCGAGCACATCGACGTGATCGGCCTTGCCTACGAGGACATCGAACCGGCCGAGCTGAAGGCCTTCCTGCAGAAGCACCCGGTCGTGTATCCGATCGCGATCGTCGACGTGTACGACCCGCCCAGGGATTTCGCGACCCCGGTCGGCCTGCCGACGACCTACCTGATCGCGCCCGACGGCAAGGTCGCCAAGCACTTCATCGGTCCGATCACGGCGAAGGACATCGACGCCGCGATCGCCGCCGCCGGGGGGCCGCAAGCCGGCCAGGCGTGAGATGGACACCGCGGCCCGCTTCCGCGTCAGCGGCAAGGTGCAGGGCGTGTGCTTCCGCGCCGCGACCCGCGACGAGGCGCGTCGACTCGGCCTGCGCGGTCATGCCAGGAACCTGCCGGACGGCAGCGTCGAGGTGCTGGCCGCCGGCGACAGTGCGCTGGTCGACCGACTCGCCGCATGGCTCCGGCACGGTCCGCCGCATGCGCGCGTCGATCGCGTCGCGCGCGCACCGGCCGACCCGGACGAGGCCGGCGCCGATTTTTCCGTGGGTTGAATCCGGTCGCCGCGTGGCGGCCGCCCGCGCGTTCAGCCGTGGTACGTGGCGATCGGCATCAGCGCGCCAAAGCGTTCCTTCAGCGGTTTGCCGGGCAGCGGCGCGAAATCGACCGTGTCCGGCGGCACGCGGGTGTCGGGCAGGCGGTCGAGCAGGTCGCGCAGCAGCGTCAGGCGACCGCGCTTCTGGTCGTTGAAGTCGACCAGCGTCCATGGCGCGAATTCGGTGTGGGTGGCCTTGAGCATGGCTGCGCGGGCGCGGGTGTAGTCGGCGTATTTCGCGCGCGCCTGCAGGTCGATCGGCGAGAGCTTCCAGCGCTTGAGCGGATCGTCCAGGCGTTCGGCGAAACGCTGCTCCTGTTGCGCCTGGTCGCAGCACAGCCAGTACTTGAACAGCAGGATGCCGTCGTCGACCAGTTGCCGTTCGAATTGCGGCGCCTGGTGCAGGAAGGCCTTGACCTGGGCGTCGCTGGCGAAGCCCATCACCTTCTCGACGCCGGCGCGGTTGTACCAGCTGCGGTCGAACAGCACGATCTCGCCGGCCGCGGGCAGGTAGGGCACGTAGCGCTGGAAATACCATTGCGAGGCTTCGCGCTCGGTCGGCTTCGGCAATGCGGCGATGCGGCACTGGCGCGGGTTGAGGTGCGCGCGGATGGCATCGATGGCGCCGCCCTTGCCGGCGGTGTCGCGGCCTTCGAACACGACCACGATGCGGCGCCCGCCGTGCCGCGCCCAGCGCGCCAGCGCCGCCAGTTCCTCCTGCATCGGCTCCAGCGCCTTTTCATAATCCTTGCGCTTGAGCTTCTTCATCGGCTTGCGGCCTGGCGTCTTTTGGCGCTGGCGGCGCCGGCCATGCCGCACAAGCCACGCGCGCGCGCGCGCAGGCGCAGGGTCGCGTCGATCGGCATGGTCACTCCCTGAGCCGGGGACGCAAGGCGGCGAGGTTGCAGGGGCCGGTGCGCGCGTCCAGCTGCGTGCGGATGATCCTGTCCCATGCCGTGCGGCAAGCCGAGGTCGAACCGGGCAGGGCGAACAGGAAGGTGCCGTTGGCGAGGCCGGCGAATGCGCGCGACTGCAGCGACGAGGTGCCGATCTCCTCGAAGCTCAGCGCCCGGAACAGTTCGCCGAAGCCCGGCATCTGCTTGTCGAGCAGCGGAAGCAGGGCCTCCGGCGTGGAATCACGGCCGGTGAAGCCGGTGCCGCCGGTGACCAGGATGCCGTCGACGCCGTCGTCGGCGATCCATTGCGACACCAGCGCACGCAGCCGGTAACGATCGTCGGGCAGGAGCGCGCGAGCGTGCAGGCGGTGGCCGGCCGCGGTGAGCCCGGCCACGAGGCAGTCGCCGGAGCTGTCCTCGGCCAGCGTGCGCGAGTCCGAAACGGTCAGCACGCAGAGGGACAGGGGGATGAAATCGCGATCGGTGCCCATGGTGTCCGGACTGGTGCGAGGTTGGGCGCAGTTTAGGGAGGGTTTCAATCGACCGCACGCGGCATCGCGGGATCATCCCAGCGAAAGCGAATACCACTGGGTCTGGTCCTCGTGCCAGCCCGCGGCGCGGTACAGCGCCCGCGCGGCGGCGTTGTCGCGGGTGGTCTCCAGGCTGATGCCGGCGGCGCCGTCGTCGCGGGCGAACCGTGCGGCGGCATCGAGCAATGCCCGGGCCACGCCGCGACGCCGCGCCTGGTCCGCGACGTACAGGTCGTTGAGGATCCAGGTGCGCGCGGTGCGGACCGAGGAGTGCATCGGGTACAACTGGGTGAAGCCGGCGGCCATGCCGTCGCGTTCGGCGATCAGGACGACCGATTCGCCGAAGCGCATGCGCGAGCGCAGCCAGTCGCGGGCCCGCGCCAGGTCGGCCGGTTGCCCGTAGAAGCGGCGATAGGCGTCGAACAACACGGCGAGCGCGTCGAGGTCCTGCGGGCCGGCGCGGCGGATGGTCGTGTCCATGGGCCGAGAGTGTATTCGGCTCGCGGCTGGTGCGTCGTATCCGGGTGTCGCGGGCTCCGCCGGCCCCTCATCCGCCTTCGGCACCTTCTCCCCGCAGGCGGGGAGCGGGGAGAAGGAAAAGCCCAGGCCTCGTCCCGCGGGAGGAGAAGGAAAAGCCCAGGCCTCGTCCCGCGGGAGGGAGAAGGAAAAGCCCAGGCCTCGTCCCGCGGGCGGGGAGAAGGAAGAGCTTTGCCCTCGCCCCGCTTGCGGGGAGAGGGACAGCCGCGCGCAGCGCGGCAGGGTGAGGGGTGTGGTCGCGCGACCCCGGACGGCACGTCGCCATCGGACGGCGGCCATTCCCCGGCCCCTCATTCGCCTGCGGCATATTCTCCCCGCGGGCGGGGAGAAAGGCATTCATTCCCTGCCCAGGCGGGCCAGTTCGTCGGCCTGCTGCTCGCGGGCCAGGCGTTCGATGAGCGCGTCGAGGTTGCCTTCGAGAACGTTGGGCAGGTCGTACAGCGTCAGGCCTTCGACGCGGTGGTCGGTGATCCGGCCCTGCGGGTAGTTGTAGGTGCGGATGCGCTGGCTGCGGTCTCCGCTGCCGACCTGCAGCTTGCGGTCCTGCGCCTGCGCGGCTTCGCGCCGGCTGGTTTCGGCTTCGACCAGCATCGCCCTGAGACGCTTCATCGCCTTGTCGCGGTTGGCGTGCTGGCTGCGCTCGGTCTGGTTCTCCACCACCACGCCGCTGGGCAGGTGGGTGATGCGGATCGCCGAGTCGGTCTTGTTGACGTGCTGGCCGCCGGCGCCGGAGGAACGGAAGGTGTCGATCCTGAGGTCGGCCGGGTTGATCTCGATCGCGACATCGCTGCTGTCCTCGGCGATGATCGCCACGGTCGCCGCGGATGTGTGGATGCGCCCCTGGGATTCGGTGTCGGGCACGCGTTGCACGCGGTGCGTGCCGGATTCGAACTTCAGTTTCGAATACGCGCCGCGGCCCTCGACGCGGGCGACGATTTCCTTGTAGCCGCCGTGCTCGCCGACGCTCGCAGATTCCACCTCCAGCTTCCAGCCCTGGCGCTCGGCGTAGCGCGCGTACATGCGGAACAGGTCTCCGGCGAAGATCGCGGCCTCGTCGCCGCCGGTGCCGGCGCGCACTTCCAGGTACAGGTTGCCGTCGTCGCGCGGATCCCTCCGCACCAGCTGCGCCATCAGCTCCGATTCCAGTTCCTGGAGGCGCGCGTTCGCGGCGGCGATTTCCTCTTCGGCCAGCCCTCCAAGCTCCGGGTCCGAACGCATCGCCTGCGCAGCGGCGAGGTCGCGTTGCGCCTTGTTCTCGGCGGCCAGCGCCACGGCGACCGGTTCCAGCTGTGCGAACTCGCGCGACAATGCGCGAAAGCGCTCGGCGTCGGTGATGGTGCCTGGATCGGCGAGCAGGCGTTCGAGTTCCTCGCGGCGTTCGGCCAGGACTTCGAGTTTTCGGCGCAGGCTGGGAAGCATGGGAATCCGTGCGGGTGAATGAAAGCCGAAGCGGGCGAAGCGTCATCCGGGAAAGTCGGAACAGGCGGCCACCTGCCAGTTGCCATCCCGAGCGCAGCGGGAGATGTGTTTTTTGCAGGCTTGGAGGAGATCTCCCGCTGCGCCGGGATGACAGCTTCCAGTTGTCCAGGCCTTCCCTAAGCTTCGGGATCCGCTTTTCCGATGCCCGGTTTCCCATTCTCGATCCCCGGCGCTTCCGGGAACAGCTTCTCGCTGGCGCGCGCCAGCTCGTGGTCCCCTTCCAGCGCGGCCTGGCGCAGCGCGATCGTCGGCGCATGCAGCAGGCGGTTGGTCAGGGTGTGGGCCAGGAACTCGAGCACCGCCTGGGGATCGTTGCCGGCGGCAAGTTGCTGCCTGGCCTTGGCCAGCACCTCGGCACGGGCGCTGTCGCCGTGCGCGCGCAGCCGCTTGAGCGGTTCCACGCGGGTGCTGGCGGCCAGCGTTTCCATGAAGCGCGAGACCTGCAGTCCGACGATCGCTTCGGCCGCCTCGGCGGCTTCCCTGCGGTTGCGGCGGTTGTCCTCGATCGCGCGTTCGAGGTCGTCGATGGTGTACAGGAACACGTCCGGCAAGGTGGCGACGCCCGCTTCGATGTCGCGCGGCACGGCGAGGTCGAGCAGCAGCATCGGCCGGTGCTTGCGTTGCGCCAGCGCCGCGGCGACCTGCGCGCGCGACAGGACCGGTTCGCGACTGGCGGTGGCGGAGAACACGATGTCCACTTCGCCCAGGTGGCGTTCGATCTCGTCCAGCGGCAGCGCGACGCCGCCATGTCGGCTGGCGAGGTCCTGGGCGTGGGCCAGGGTGCGGTTGGCGACCAGCAGCCGCTTGACCCTGGACTGCGCGAGGTGGCGCGCGACCAGTTCGATGGTTTCGCCGGCGCCGACCAGCAGCACTGCCGCATCGGACGGGCGCGCGAACGATGCCTGCGCCAGCCGCACCGCGGTGGACGCGACCGAAACCGGGTTGGCGCCGATGCGGGTGTCGGTACGCGCGCGCTTGGCCGCGACGAAGGCATGCTGGAACAGGCGGTCGAGCTGGCTGCCCAGTGTCCCGGCGCTGCGCGCGGCGGCCCATGCGTGTTTGACCTGGCCGAGGATCTGCGGCTCGCCGAGCACCAGCGAGTCCAGCCCGGTGGCGACCCGGAACAGGTGGCGCACGGCCGCGTCGTCCTGGTGCCGGTAGAGATACGCGCGCAGGTCGTGCCCGCCGAACGCCGGGCCCTCGCCGGGATGGTTGGCGAGCCAGTCGTCGAGCGCGCGGCCGTCGTTCTCGGCGATCGCGTACAGCTCGGTGCGATTGCAGGTGGACAGCAACGCGACCTCGCGCACCGATGGCAGGCCACGCAGCGCGGCCAGCGCGCCCGGCAGGCTGTGATCGGCGAACGCCACCCGTTCGCGCAGGCCGACCGGCGCGGTCTGGTGGTTGATGCCGATGGCGAGCAGGGTCATCCGGTGGCGTGTCTATTCAGGCGCTTGCGCTAAGCTTCGGGCGAAGCAGGGCCGCCATTTTACGGCCCGGTCGCATCCGATGCCCGTTTCACTGTATTTACCCCGCTTCTGGCTGCCCGTCGCCATGTTCGGGCTGCTGGCCTGTTCCACCGCGCCCGTGCGGAGTGCCGGCCCGGCCGGCGACACCGTCGAGGCCACCATCGCCGGCGAGTTCGCATTGCAGGCGGGCAAGCTGGACGAGGCCGCCCGTTGGTACCTCGATGCCGCAAAGGCGTCCGACGGCGATGCCGGGCTGGCCGAACGCGCATCGCGGATCGCACTGCTGGCCGACGATGACGCGCGTGCCGGCGAGGCGCTGGAGCTGTGGCGCGCCCGCGCGCCGCAATCGTTGGCGCTGCGCGCGGCTGAAGTCACCCTGGCCCTGCGGCGCGACGATGAGCGCGGCGCCCGTCGTGGACTGGAAGTCCTGCTGCGCAGCCGTGAGGGCGGAGGCTGGCGCCATGCGCTGGCGGCGCTGGGCAGTGGCAGGCATCCCGGGCTCTCGGCGAAACTGTTGGGCGAGATGCTGGACGGCAACCTGATCCCGAACCAGCTGCAGGCCTGGCTCGCATTCGGCGGCCTGGCGCAGCGGCTGGAGCAGCCGGCACTGACCGCGCGCATCGTCGAGGCCGTGATCGCGCGCTTCCCGGGCGAGCCACGGGTGGCGTTGCTGCATGCCAGCCAGTTGCGCGAAGCCGGCAAGGTCGACGACGCCCGCCGGATCCTCGCCGGGCTCGACGACGCCACCCGGATCAGCGAAGACCTGCGGCTGTCGGTGGCCGCCGAATACGACGCCCTCGGCGATCCGGTCGCCGCGGCCGCGGTACTCGCGCGCGGGCCGCAGGACGACCAGAGCTACAGCCTGCGTGCGTCGTTGCTGGCCAAGGCCGAGGACAAGGCCGCCCTGGGCAAGCTTTATGAAGCATTGCAACGCGATTCCGCCAAGCCCGACCCGCAACGCCGCCTGCTGCTCGGCCAGACCGCGGAATTCCTCGAGCGTTATCCGGATGCGTTGCAGTGGTACCGCAGCGTGCCCGGTGGCGACCAGCGCTGGCAGGCGCGGTTGCGCGCCGCCGGCGTGCTGCACAAGCTCAAGCGCGGCGACGAAGCCTATGCCGACCTGCGCCAGCTGCAGGCCGATGCCGCCGCCGACGAGGACGCGCGTCGCAGCGCTTACCTGTTCGAGGCGGAACTGCGGCAGAAGGACGGCAACGACGCCGGCGAACTCGATGCCTACGCCCGTGGCCTGGCCGCCTTCCCGGACGATGCCGCGCTGCTGTACGCGCGCGCGCTGGGGTGGGAGCGGCGCGACGACATCGCCCGCGCCGAGGCCGACTTCCGCCGGATCCTGGTCGCCGAGCCGGACAACGTCGCCGCGCTCAACGCGCTCGGCTACACGCTTGCCGACCGCACCACGCGCTATACCGAAGCGCTGCAGCTGATCGACCGCGCCCGGGTCGCCGAGCCGGACAATCCCGCGATCATCGACAGCTACGGCTGGGTGCTGTATCGCCTCGGCCGCAACGACGAGGCGCTGGTGGAGTTGCGGCGGGCGTTCGCGCTGCAGAAGGATCCGGAAATCGCGGCGCACCTGGGCGAGGTGCTGTGGGTGAACGGCGACAAAGAGGAAGCGCGCAGGTTCTTCGAGCAGGGCCGCAAGCTCGATCCCGACAACCGCGCACTCAAGCGCGCGCTGGCGAATACCGGCGCATGAGCATGCGCGGACGACTCCTGTTTGCCATTCTCGGCGCCGGCCTGCTCGCCGGTTGCGTCACCACCGCGCCGCGCGCGCCGTTGCCGCCGGCCGAACGCGCCGCCGCCGTCGCCCGCCAACAGGCGCGCGAAGCGGTGCTGGCACGGCACGCGCAATGGAACCTGCAGGGCCGGGTGGCCCTGTCCAACGGCCAGCGCGGCGGCAGCGGCCGCATCGACTGGCAGCAGGACGGCGACGCCTACCAGGTCGCGCTGAGCGCGCCGGTCACGCGCCAGAGCTGGCGGATCGAAGGCGCGGCCGGTTCGGCGCGGCTGGAAGGCCTGGAGGGCGGCCCGCGCAGCGGTCCCGACGCGACGCAACTGCTGCGCGAGGCGACCGGCTGGGAAATCCCGGTGCAGGCGCTGGCCTCGTGGGTGCGCGGCGCCCGCGCCACGCAGGGCGGCCCGGCGCAACTGCAGTTCGCGGGCGACGGCCGGCTGGCGCGGCTGCAGCAGGACGGCTGGACCCTGGACTACGGCGATTGGCGCCAGCAACCGGCAGGCGTGGAGCTGCCGATGCGGATCAACGCCGGGCGCGGCGAAGCCCGGGTGCGGCTGGTCGTCGACGACTGGAGCGGGGACAGCCCGAGCCCGTGAACGCGTTGGCCGATACGTCCTGGTCGGACTGGCCGGCCCCGGCCAAGCTCAACCTGTTCCTGCGCATCCGCGGCCGTCGCGCCGACGGCTACCACCTGCTGCAGACCGTGTTCCGCCTGCTGGACTGGGGCGACACGATCCGACTGCGGCCCCGGAGCGATGGCCGCATCGTTCGCCACGGCAGCTCCGCACCCGGGGTCGCAGCGGCCGACGACCTCATGGTGCGTGCCGCGCAATTGCTGGCAAAGGCAGCCAACATCGCACAAGGCGCTGACATGTGCGTCGAAAAGCACATTCCGGCAGGTGCCGGCTTCGGCGGCGGCTCGTCCGATGCCGCCACCGTGCTGGTGGCGCTCAACGAGCTCTGGAACGCGGGCCTGGACCTGGACCGGCTCGCCGCGCTCGGCCTGCAACTGGGTGCCGACGTGCCGGTGTTCGTGCGTGGCGACAACGCCTGGGCCGAAGGCGTCGGCGAGGACCTGGCTCCGGTGGAGCTGGCGCCGGCGTGGTACGTGCTGGTCGACCCCGGCGTCCACGCCGCCACCGCGGAATTGTTCCAAGCCCCTGAATTGACGCGGGATGCGGCGCCCGCGACAATATCCGACTTCGTTTCGGGTGCTCCGCTCGGCAATGCCTTCGAGCCGGTGCTGCGCCGCCGCGAACCGGCCGTGGAGGCCGCGTTCGCCGCGTTGGCGCGGATCGGCCGGCCGCGATTGACCGGGTCGGGCAGCGGCTGCTTCGTCGAATTCGGCGATCCTGCTTCCGCACGGGCCGGGTTGGCGCGCTTGCCGGCCGGTCTGCGGGCATGGATCGCGGAAGGCGCGACGCGGTCGCCGCTGCACCTGGCGCTGGATGCGAAACGTCTGCAGGGGCGTCGCCAAGAGGCCCAAGGCACCAGGTTTTGATCCTGGCATTCGCAGGTTCGAATCCTGCCGCCCCTGCCAATTGCGATCGGCTCGCAAGGTCCCGCGCCTCCGGGTACGGGCCGCGCGGGACGGGTTACACCGCGACAACCCGTGCCTGCGCGCGGGGATTGAAACAACGGAAGGCCTTGCCCCGCGCACGGCTTCGATCCACCACCGCCACGGTCAGAGCGAAGCGGACATGACGATGCAAGGCGATCGCAACCTGCTGGTGTTCACCGGCAACGCCAACCGGCCGCTGGCCAACGCGGTGTGCAAGGAGCTCGGCGTGCGTCCCGGCAAGGCGCTGGTCGGGCGCTTCTCCGACGGCGAGGTGCAGGTCGAGATCGAGGAGAACGTCCGCGGACAGGACGTGTTCGTGCTGCAGCCCACGTGCGCGCCGAGCGCGGAGAACCTGGTGGAGCTGCTGGTGCTGATCGACGCGCTCAAGCGCGCATCGGTGGCCAGCGTGACCGCGGTGGTGCCGTACTTCGGCTACGCCCGGCAGGACCGCCGTCCCAGGTCGGCGCGCGTGCCGATCACCGCCAAGGTCGCGGCGCAGATGTTCTCCACCGTGCACACCGACCGGGTGCTCACGGTGGACCTGCATGCCGACCAGATCCAGGGCTTCTTCGACATCCCGGTCGACAACGTGTACTCGTCGCCGCTGCTGCTGGCCGACATCTGGCGCCACTACGGCACCCAGAACGTGATCGTGGTGTCGCCCGACGTCGGCGGCGTGGTGCGGGCCAGGGCGATCGCCAAGCGCCTCGATGATGCCGACCTGGCGATCATCGACAAGCGCCGCCCCAAGGCCAACGTGGCCACGGTGATGAACATCATCGGCGACGTCGCCGGCAAGGTCTGCGTGCTGGTCGACGACATCGTCGACACCGCCGGCACCCTGTGCGCGGCGGCGGCGGCGCTGAAGGCGCAGGGCGCGACCAAGGTGGTCGCGTACTGCACGCATCCGGTGCTGTCCGGCGCCGCGCTGGACAACCTGGGCAAGTCGCAACTCGACGAACTGGTGGTGACCGACACCATCCCGCTGTCGGAAGCCGCGCAGGCATGCGCCAGGATCCGCCAGCTCAGCGTCGCCGAGCTGCTGGCGGAGACCATCCGCCGGATCGCCTTCGGGGAATCCGTCAGTTCGCTGTACGTGGATTGAGGGTGTTGTATTGCGGGATCGGGCTCCTGCCCGACCCGCAAGCGACGACTCCCGGCAAAGCCGGGCGACGTCGCCGCGACGGGCTGGCGCCCGCCGCGCCGGCACATCCCTGTGCCGGGCGTCAAACCGTGGATCGGGCTCATGCCCAGCCACGGGCGCCGGCCGCGGCCGGCACCACCACTTACCTGGTCGCGGGTGAGTGCCATCGCCGCCGCGAGGCGGTCCAACAGCAAGCAAAGCGAGTAAACGAAATGTCAGAACACAAGATCACGGCCACCAGCCGCAAGGACGAGGGGAAGGGTGCGAGCCGCCGCCTGCGTCATGCCGGCCAGGTCCCGGCCATCGTCTACGGCGGCCACGCCGATCCGGTCAGCATCCAGCTCGAGCACGAGCGCACCTGGCTGCTCAGCCAGAGCGAATGGTTCTACGCGTCGATCCTGGACCTGGAAATCGACGGCAAGTCCGAGAAGGTGCTGCTGCGTGACATGCAGCGCCATCCGTACAAGCAGCGGATCATGCACATGGACTTCCAGCGCGTGAGCGCGAACGAAGCCATCCGCGTGTCCGTGCCGCTGCACTTCCTCAACGTCGACAAGTCGCCGGCCGGCAAGACCGCCGGGGTCGTGGTCATGCACGAGCTGACCCAGATCGACGTGAGCTGCCTGCCGGGCAACCTGCCGGAGTTCATCGACATCGACCTGTCGGACCTGAAGGCGGGCGACACCATGCACCTGTCGCAGGTCAAGCTGCCGGCGGGCGTGGAAGTGCCGGAGCTTCGCCTGGGCGCCGACCACGACGTCGCGGTGGTGGTGGCGCGCTTTGCCCGCACCGAGAGCGAGGAGACCACGGAAGCGGCCGAGGGCGGGGCCGCGGCCGCTCCGGCAGCCGCCGAAGGCGGCGAGACCGCCGGCGACGAAGGCAAGGGCGAGTAATCGCCGCGCAGCGGTGCGTCCAGTCCGGGCGCACCGCCGCGCGCTTTCGCGATGGCGGGCCTGCGACTCATCGTCGGGCTGGGCAACCCCGGTCCCGAGCATCTCAGGACCCGGCACAACGCCGGGTTCTGGTTTGTGGACGCCCTCGCGCTGCAATGCGGGGCGCGGTTCGGGCTGGAGTCGAAGCTGTTCGGCGAGACCTGCAAGGTCGAGATCGCCGGCCAGCCGGTGTGGCTGCTCAAGCCGGCGACCTTCATGAACCTGTCGGGCAAGTCGGTCACCGCGGCACTGCGCTACTGGAAGATCGAGCCGGAGGAAGCGCTGCTGGCGCACGACGAGCTCGACCTGCCGCCCGGTGCGGCGCGGCTGAAGTTCGACGGCGGCCATGGTGGCCAGAACGGCCTGCGCGACACCATGCAACTGCTCGGGCACGGGCGTTTCCACCGCCTGCGGATCGGCATCGGCCATCCCGGGCACAAGGACCGGGTCACGCCGTGGGTGCTGGGCAAGCCCGGCCGCGACGACGAGGCCGCGATCCTGCATGCGATCGGCGATGCCATCGACGTGTTGCCGCTGGCGGTCGCCGGCGACTTCAACGAAGCCATGAAGCGGCTGCACACGCCGCGCGAATAGAAGCATTACCGCGTAGGCGCCTGCGCCGCGCACGGAGTAGTACACGATGGGCATCCAATGCGGCATCGTCGGCCTGCCGAACGTCGGCAAGTCGACCCTGTTCAACGCGCTGACCAAGGCCGGCATCGCCGCGGCCAACTTTCCCTTCTGCACGATCGAGCCGAACGTCGGCGTGGTGCCGGTGCCGGACCCGCGCCTGGCCGCGCTGGCCGAAATCGTCAAGCCGCAGAAGGTGATCCCGACCGCGGTCGAGTTCGTCGACATCGCCGGGCTGGTCGCCGGCGCCGCGAGCGGCGAAGGCCTGGGCAACAAGTTCCTCGCGCACATCCGCGAAGTCGACGCGATCACCCACGTGGTGCGCTGCTTCGAGAACGACGACGTGATCCACGTCAGCAACCGGATCGACCCGATCGCCGACATCGAGACGATCGACACCGAGCTGGCGCTGGCGGACCTGGAATCGGTCGACAAGGCGCTGCAGCGCGCCGAGCGCACGGCCAAGACCGGCGACAAGGACGCCAAGGCGCGGGTCGAGGTGCTGTCGCGGGTGCGCGCCGGGCTGGACGCCGGCAGGCCGGCGCGCGCGCTGGGGCTGTCGGACGAGGACCGCGCCGCGATCCGCGACCTGTTCCTGCTGACGCTCAAGCCGGTGATGTACGTGGCCAACGTGCTCGAGGACGGCTTCAGCGACAACCCGCACCTGGACGCGGTGCGCGCGCGGGCGCTGGGCGAGGGCGCCGAGGTGGTGCCGGTCTCGGCCGCCATCGAGGAGGAGCTGAGCCAGCTCGAGGACGAGGACCGCGACGCCTTCCTCGCCGACCTGGGCCTGGACGAGCCGGGCCTGAACCGGGTCATCCGCGCCGCCTACAAGCTGCTGGGCCTGCAGACCTACTTCACCGCCGGGGTGAAGGAAGTCCGCGCCTGGACCGTGAAGGGCGGCTCGACCGCGCCGCAGGCCGCGGCCGTGATCCATACCGACTTCGAGAAGGGCTTCATCCGCGCCGAGACCATCGGCTACGACGACTTCATCAGGTACCGGGGCGAGTCCGGCGCCCGCGATGCCGGCCGGCTGCGGCTGGAGGGCAAGGAATACCGGGTCCAGGAAGGCGACGTGCTGCACTTCCGCTTCAATGTCTGAACCGCGTCGCCACACGGCGGCCAGGCTGGCTTGATTGCGCCGGCGCGCAACCGTCCGCGGCAAGCCTGGCCGTTGACACTCCCCGGCCAGCACGTCAAAATCGCGGGCTGTTTCACGATTGGCTGTATTTGAACGACCGGAGGGATACCCAAGCGGCCAACGGGGGCAGACTGTAAATCTGCTGGCTTACGCCTTCGGTGGTTCGAATCCACCTCCCTCCACCAGTTGTACCCACGCGGCAAAAGCTTCAGCGGTTCCGGCGCGGGAGTAGTTCAACGGTAGAACCTCAGCCTTCCAAGCTGATGGTGCGGGTTCGATTCCCGTCTCCCGCTCCATTGAACCGCCCGCAACAGGCCCACAGTTCAACGCTCACGTAGCTCAGTCGGTAGAGCACCTCCTTGGTAAGGAGGAGGTCGATGGTTCGATTCCATTCGTGAGCACCAACAAGCGGATCCATCCGCAAAAAGCCAGTACTTCCATGTGCGGGCTCGCAACGAAGACCAACAAGCATTCCAACCGTCAGTTCCACCAAACAACCGAGACGCAGCCATGGCAAAGGGTAAATTCGAGCGCACCAAGCCCCACGTGAACGTGGGCACGATCGGGCACGTGGACCACGGCAAGACGACGCTGACGGCGGCGCTGACGAAGGTGGGCGCGGAGCGTTTTGGC
>JAKFDF010000179.1:0-3899 GCA_036676275.1 Lysobacter sp. | reverse complement strand
CGCGCACTGGATGCGGGTCGGTTTCGTGCACGGGGTGATGAACACCGACAACATGTCGATCCTCGGCCTGACCATCGACTACGGCCCCTACGGCTGGATCGACGACTACGACCCGGACTGGACGCCGAACACCACCGATGCCGGAGGCCGCCGCTACCGCTTCGGCTGGCAGCCGAAGATCGCGCACTGGAACCTGCTGCGGCTGGCGCAGGCGCTGTCGCCGCTGTTCGCCGACGGCGCGCCGCTGCAGGCCGGGCTGGATCGCTATGCCGAGGTGTATACCGCCGCGGACCGCGACAACATCGCGCGCAAGCTCGGGCTGGCCGAATGCCGGGACGACGACGTCGAGCTGATGCGCGACCTGCACGGCCTGCTGCAATCGGCCGAGGTCGACATGACGTTGTTCTTCCGCGCCCTGGCCGCCGTCGACACGCAGGCGCCGGCGCTGGCGCCACTGGCCGATGCCTTCTACGACGACGGCAAGCGCGACGCCGCGGAACCGGGGTTCGTAGCGTGGTTGTCGCGTTACGCCGCGCGCGTGCGGGCGGATGGGCTGGATGCCGGCGAGCGCCGCACCGGCATGGCGGGCGCCAACCCGAAGTACGTGCTGCGCAACTACCTGGCGCAACAGGCGATCGACCAAGCCGAGGCCGGGGATCCCGGCGGCGTCGACGGGTTGCTGGAGATCATGCGGCGCCCGTACCAGGAGCAGGCCGGACGCGAGGCCTACGCCGGCAGGCGGCCGGACTGGGCCCGGGACCGGGCGGGGTGTTCGATGCTTTCCTGCAGTTCCTGAACGTTGCCGTCGCGATAAACCCTGCATTCACCGGGTTGCCGCGAAGGTGGCCGCATCCCCCTTCGGAGATCGGCCATGTCGCTGCGTCCATCGTTCCCCCATTGGCGTTTCCTGGCAGGATTGCTGGGCTGCCTGCTGCTGGTCGGCTGCGCGACGGGTTACGGCGGCAGCGGCTACCCGGGTAGCCGGGGCCATCCCGGAAGTTACGGCGGCAGCGCCTATCCGGGCGGTTCGGGTTACCCCGGCAGTTACGGCGGCCGCTACGGCAGCCAGCGGTTCCTGGCCACCGTGGAAGGCGTGGATCCGCGTTACGGGCGGTTGCTCGTGGGGATCGACGGCTCGCGCAGCTACCGGCAATCGCGGGTCGAAGTGTTCTTCGACAACAACACCCGGCTGTATTACCAGGGCCGCGTGTATCCGGTGGCCGGGCTCGAGCGAGGCGACCAGGTCGCCATCGATGCCGTGCAATCCAACGGCCGGTTGTGGGCGACCCGGATCGAAGTCGTGCGCAACGTGCGCGACTACCGCGGCTACCGCTATTGACCGCTGACGGGTGAAAGAAAGCCGGCTATTTGCCGGCTTTCTTTTCCTTCTTGGCTGCGCGCTTTTCCTTCAGCGTCTTTTCCGGTTTCTTCTTCTCGGTCTTCTTCTGGTCCATGCCCTTGCTCATCGCGATGTCCTCGGCTTGATGTAAGGAGTGGTGGCGCGAAGGCGATTATGCCCCGCAGCGCGTTCCGTACAAGGGCCCGCGCCCGCAGGCGTCCGGCGCCGCGCCTTACAATGGCGCATGCCACAGGTCCTTCCCGAATGATCACCCTGCAAGACGTCGACTACAGCGTCGGCGGCCCGCTGTTGCTCGAAGGCGTCACCCTGGCCATCGAGCCGGGCGAGCGCATCGCCCTGATCGGCCGCAACGGCGCCGGCAAGTCGACCCTGCTCAAGCTGCTGGCGGGGGAAATCAAGCCCGACGACGGCGAAATCCGGGTCCAGGGCGGCGTCCGCATCGCGCGGCTGGAACAGGAAGTGCCGGCCGGCGCGCACGGCGACGTGTTCGACGTGGTCGCCGAGGGCCTGGGCGAGCTCGGTGCCTGGCTGGCCGAATTCCACCATCTCAGCCATGCCGATCCGGTGGACATGGACGCGCTGGCCCGCGTGCAGGCCAGGATCGAAGCCGTGCACGGCTGGTCGCTGGAGCAGCGCGTCACCGAAACCCTGACCCGGCTCGGCCTGGACGGCGACGCCGCCTTCGCCGGCCTGTCGGGCGGGCTCAAGCGACGCGTGCTGCTGGCGCGCGCGCTGGTGTCGGCGCCGGACCTGCTGCTGCTGGACGAGCCCACCAACCACCTCGACATCGCCGCGATCGACTGGCTCGAAGGTTTCCTCAAGGGGTGGGCCGGGGCGCTGGTGTTCGTCACCCACGACCGCCGGTTCCTGCGCGCACTGGCCACCCGCATCGTCGAGATCGATCGTGGCCAGGTCACCAGCTGGCCCGGCGACTGGGCCAACTACGAGCGCCGCCGCGAGGAGCGGCTCAACGCGCAGGCGCAGGAAAACACGCGCTTCGACAAACTGCTGGCGCAGGAGGAAGTCTGGATCCGCCAGGGCATCAAGGCGCGCCGCACCCGCGACGAAGGCCGCGTGCGCCGGCTCGAGGCGATGCGCAACGAGCGCGGGCAGCGCCGCGAGCAGGCCGGCAACGTGCGCATGGAAGTCGCGCAGGGCGAGTCTTCGGGCAAGAAGGTGATCGAGGCCAAGGACGTGTCCTTCGGCTATCCGGGCGACGGTGTCGCGGGTGGCGCGGTCATCAGGGATTTCTCGACCACGATCCTGCGCGGCGACCGCATCGGCCTTATCGGCGCCAACGGCAGCGGCAAGACCACGCTGCTCAAGCTGCTGCTCGGCGAACTGGCGCCGACTGCCGGGGAAGTGCGCGCGGGCAGCAACCTGCAGGTCGCCTACTTCGACCAGTACCGCGCGACCCTGCGCGAGGACTGGAACGCGATCGAGAACGTCGCCGAGGGCCGCGAGTCGGTGACCATCAACGGCCGCCAGAAGCACATCATCGGCTACCTGCAGGATTTCCTGTTCACCCCGGAGCGCGCGCGCGCGCCGATCACGCGGCTGTCGGGCGGAGAGCGCAACCGGCTGCTGCTGGCGCGGCTGTTCGCGCAACCGTCCAACCTGCTGGTGATGGACGAACCGACCAACGACCTCGACGTGGAGACGCTGGAGCTGCTGGAAGAACTGCTCGGCGAATATCCCGGCACGTTGCTGCTGGTCAGCCACGACCGCGACTTCCTCGACAACGTGGTGACCTCCACGCTGGTGATGGAAGGCGATGGCAGGGTCGGCGAATACGTCGGCGGCTACAGCGACTGGTTGCGGCAACGCCCGCAGGCCACGACGGCGCAGGCGGTGCCCGCGAAAACGGCGGCCCCGCCGAAGCCCGAACCCGCCGCGGCGCAGGCAAAGCGCAAGCTCGGCTACAAGGAGGCGCGCGAGCTGGAGCTGCTGCCGGCGCGGATCGCGGCTCTGGAACAGCAGCTCGCGGCGCTGGCGGCGCAGATGAACGATCCGGCGTTCTACCAGCGCGATGCAACCGCGGTCGCCGCGCACGGTGCCGGGTTGGCGCAATTGCAGGCGGACCTCGACGCGGCCTACGCGCGCTGGGAACAGCTGGAATCGGCTGCCGGCTGACATTGCCGAAACGGCGACGGGCTTGCGGGAGCGGGCGTGGCGCGCGTTAATCCGCCATCAGTCGCCCGAGGAGGTTCCGTGCCCGGCATCCGGATCCTGCAGTCCATCTTGCGTGCGCAGCGCGACACCGTCCGGGCGCATGCCACCAGGCCTGCCGCGACGTGATGCAACAGCCCGACCTGCTCGTTCCGGCACGCGACGAGGCAGTCCACCGCCTGTTCTTCGCGTTGTCGCCGGATGCCGGGCTGCGACAACGGATCGCCGACGTGTCGCTGCAACTGGAGCGCGAACACGCCCCCGGCGGCCGTGCACTGAAACCGGATCGCTACCACCTGACACTGCAGTTCCTCGGCGATTTCCAGCCGTTGCGGCCCTCCGTGGTCGATGCCGCCAGGCAGGCGGCCGA
>JAKFDF010000178.1:0-21103 GCA_036676275.1 Lysobacter sp. | reverse complement strand
GGCGTCGTAGACCTTGGCCAGGTGCTGGAAGTCCAGGTGGGTGTAGATCTGGGTGGTGGCGATGTCGGCGTGGCCGAGCAGTTCCTGCACCCCGCGCAGGTCGCCGGAGGACTCCAGCACGTGACTGGCAAAACTATGCCGCAACAGGTGCGGGTGCACGCGCTTGAACAGGCCCTGGCGCTGCGCCAGCAGCCGCAGCCGCAGCTGCACCGCGCGCGGCGTGATCGGGCCGTTGCGGCCCGGGAACACCGGCGTGTCGGTGGAAGCCGGATCCTGCGCCGTGCGCCAGGCCGCGAGCGCATTGCGCGCATGCGAGCCGACCGGGACGCTGCGCTGCTTGCTGCCCTTGCCCAGCACCGTGACCAGGCCGTCGTCGAGCTGCAGGTCGCGCCAGCGCAATGCGCACAGTTCGGCCAGCCGCAGGCCTGAGGAATAGAACAGTTCCAGCAGCGCGCGGTCGCGCAGGCCCAGCGGGACCTCGGTCGGTACTTCAACCAGCGCCTTGGCTTCGTCGGCGTCGAGCACCTGCGGCAGCTTGCGCGGGGCTTTCGGCGCCCGCAACGCAGCGGCGGGACTGGCGGCGATGCGGCCGTTCTTCAACAGCCAGCGGTAGAAGCTGCGGCACGCCGACAGCCGCCGCTGCAGGCTTTTCGGCGACAAGCCACGGCGGTGTTCGGCGGCGACGAAGGCGCGCAGTTGCTCGGTCTGCAGCGCGAGCAGGTCATGGATGCCGTCGGCATCGGCCCAGCCGGCCAGCGCGGCCAGGTCGCGGCGATACGCATCCAGCGTGTGCGGCGACATCCGCCGCTCGACCTGCAGGTGGCCGATGAATTCCTCGACCGGCGCGGCGGTCGCGTTCATCCGTCAGCGAGCGAAGCGCTGCAGCGCCGTCGCCAGCGCCTCGCCCATCATCCGCAGGAACAGCGTGCCCATGCCGGGGTAGAAACGGTTGGGCTCACGGCTGCCGACCGCGATCAGGCCGGTGCCCGGAAGCGGCAGCAGCGCGCTGGACTGCACCTCGTCGGCGCGCTCGCGGTACAGCAGCGCGGTCTTCTCCGGTTGCAGGCGGCCGCACAATGGCTCGCCGTCGCCGAGGCAGTCGCGGAACGGCGCCAGGCCGGCATCGTCCCGCGCGATCACCTGCAGCCAGTCGACGTCGTCGAGGCCTTCGACCGGATCGAAGAGCACGATCCGCACCAGGTCGCCCTGGAAATCCTCGGCCAGCGACGCCGCCATCGCCCGCAGCGTATCGGCGGCGGTGGATTGCTTGAGCAGCGCCAGCGTCAACTGGTGGGTGCGCACCGCCAGGCGTTCGTTGTCCTGCGCGTTGCCGAACAGTTCGTGCAGCCGCCGCGACAGCTCGCGATTCTTGTCGCGCAGCACGTCCAGCTGGTAGCTCGCCAGCGACGCCGCGGGCCCTTCCTCGCGCGGCACCACCATGCTGATGGCCAGGTCAGGGAACTGCTGCAGGAACTTCGGATGCCGGCGCAGCCAGGCCGCGACCTCGTGCGCGCCGAGCTTCTCTTGGGCGTGCCTGTCGTTGCTGTCGCTCATGCGAATAGTTCTCCCTCGAAGACGAACGTGGCCGGCCCGGCCATTGTGATCGGTGCGTTGTCGTCGCGCCAGCCGATGCGCAGTTCGCCGCCGGGCAGCACCACCGTGACTTCGCGATCGACGCGGCCGCGACGGATCAGGATCGCGGCCGCGGCGCAGGCGCCGCTGCCGCAGGCGAGCGTTTCGCCGGCGCCGCGTTCGTACACGCGCAGGCGGATGCGGTCGCGCGCATCGACCTCGGCGAAGCCGACGTTCACCGAGTCCGGGAACGCCGCCTGCGCCTGCAACGCCGGCCCGAGCGTGGCGACCAGCGCGCGGGCGATGTCGTCCACCTCGACCAGCGCGTGCGGGTTGCCCATCGACACCGCGCCGAAACGCACGCTTTCGGTCCGCGCTTCCCGGCCCCGCTGCAGCACGACGTCGAGCGCGTACTCGTCCTGCGCGTCGTTGAAGCCGGCCAAGGGGATCGCCTGCGGCGAAAATTGCGGCACGCCCATGGCGATGCGGAACTCGCCGTCGGCCAGGCGCTCGACCTCATGGCTGCCGCCGGGACTGTCGAGCACGAAGCGCGCGCCGGCCGCGGCACCCGCGCGCACCAGCCAGGCGGCGATGCAGCGCGCGCCGTTGCCGCATTGCGCGGCGCCGGAGCCGTCGGCGTTCCAGATGCGGTAGGACGCGACCGCATCGCCGCCGCGCGGCGGTTCGATGGTCAGGATCTGGTCGCAGCCGATGCCGGTGTGGCGGTCGGCCAGGGCGCGGCTCAATGCCGGCGACGGCGGCGGTTCGCCATGGCGCAGGTCCAGCACCACGAAGTCGTTGCCGGCGCCGTGCATCTTGGTGAAGCGCAGCAGCGACGCCGGGATCCGCGGCGCGGCGGCCATCGCTCAGCCGTCGCTGTCGTCGGTGGCGGGCGGGGCGTCCGGCGTGCCCTCTTCGACCGGAGCGGCCTGGCCGGCCGGGCTCGGCTCGGCCGGGGCGGCCTCGGTTGGCATGGCATCCGCCGGCATCGCCACCGGCTCGGCCGGCGGCACCTGCGAGGGCTTCACCAGCGGGCCCTTGTTGCCGCAGGCGGCGAGCACCAGGGCCAGTGCGATCGAACACGAGACGGCACGCAGGATGGTCTTCATGCCGCGGAGTGTAACGCGGCGCCCGCGCCGCGGCGCTAGCGGCGCGGCTCCGGCCGCGACCACAGCCACAGGTCGACCACGGCCATGGTCGCGGCGCCGCCGGCCGCCATCCACCAGCGTGGCGCGACCAGGAACATGATCGCCGCGGCGGCCGCCATCATCCCGGTGGCCAGCCACTTGGCGCGGCGGCCGACCGCGCCGTGCGCCTGCCAGTCGCGGATCACCGGGCCGAACTGGCGATGCGCGAGCAACCAGGCATGCAGCCGCTGCGAGCCGCGCCCCGCGGCATAGGCCGACAGCAGCACGAACGGCACCGTCGGCAGTCCGGGCACGACGATCCCGACCACGCCCAGGCCCAGCGCCAGCCAGGCGAGCAGCCACCAGGCCCAGCGGAAGCGCGATCCCCGCACGTTACGGCGCTGCGACCCCGAGCTGGTCGAGCGCGAACGCGTACATTTCCGCCAGCTCGCGGTAACGGCGGAAGCGCCCGGACTTGCCGCCGTGGCCGGCATCCATGTTGGTGCGGAGCAGGATCGTGTGCATGCCGCTGTCGAGATCGCGCAGCCGCGCCACGTACTTGGCCGGCTCCCAGTACTGCACCTGCGAATCCCACAGCCCGGTGCCGATGAACATCGCCGGGTGGGTGCCCGCGGCAAGGTTGTCGTAGGGCGAGTACGACAGCATGTAGTCGTAGTACCGGCGCTGTTCCGGATTCCCCCACTCGTCGTATTCGTTCGTGGTCAGCGGAATGCTCGCGTCGAGCATGGTGGTGACCACGTCGACGAACGGCACCTGCGACAGGATCACCCGGTACTTCTCCGGGGCCAGGTTGGCGATCGCGCCCATCAGCAGGCCGCCGGCGCTGCCGCCATGGGCCGCGACCCGGTCTTTCGCCGCATAGCCCTCGCCGACCAGGAAATCGGTGACGTCGATGAAGTCGGTGAAGGTGTTCTTCTTGTTCAGCAGCTTGCCGTCGTCGTACCACTGCCGGCCCATTTCCTGGCCGCCGCGGATATGCGCGATCGCATAGACCATGCCGCGATCGAGCAGGCTCACCACCGGCAGGTTGAAGGCCGGATCGATGGAATGGCCGTAACTGCCGTAGGCGTACTGCAACAACGCCGCGCTGCCGTCCTTGCGGAAACCCTTGCCGTAGACCACCGTCACCGGCACCCTGGTGCCGTCGCGCGCGGTCGCCCACAGGCGCTCGGTCTGGTACCGCGACGGGTCGTAACCGATCACCGGCTGCCGTTTCAGCAGGCGTCGCTCGCCGGTCCTGGTGTTGAGTTCGTAGGTGGTCTGCGGCGTGGTCAGGGAGGTGTAGCCGTAGCGCAACCACTCGGTATCCGGCTCGGAGTTGACGTCCAGGCCCATCGAGTACGCGCTCTCGTCGGCGCCGACGTATTCCTCGCCGGCACCCTCCTTCAGCAGGCGGATGCGCTCCAGCCCGCCGGAGCGCTCGCCGATCGCGATGAAGCCATCGAACAGGGCGTAGTCCTCGATGAACACGTCATCGCGGTGGGCGACCAGGTCGGTCCACTGCCGGCGCGAGGTGGCATCGCTCGGCGCCGTCACCAGCTTGAAGTTGGTGGCCCCCGCATCATTGGTGCGGATCACCCAGCGGCCGCCGAGGTGGTCGGCCTGGTACTCGACGTCGCGCGCGCGCGGCGCCAGCACGGCGAATTCGCGCGGGTCGGCCGCGGGCGCGCAGCGCACCTCGCTGGACACCGTGCTCTCGACGCTGATGCAGATGAAGCGGTCGTCGCGGCTACGGTCGATGCCCATGTAGAAGCTGTCGTCGTGCTCCTCGTAGACCACCGGGTCGTCGGCGACCGGGGTGCCGAGGACGTGCTTGCGCACCCGCACCGTCAGCAGGGTCTCGGGGTCGTTCTCGACATAGAACAGGGTGCGGTTGTCGTCGGCCCACACCAGGTTGGCCGAGACGCCGTGGATGGCCTCCGGGTAGGTCTCGCCGGTGGCGAGGTTGCGGAAGTGGATCGTGTACTGGCGGCGGCCGACGTCGTCCTCGGCCCAGGCCAGCAGGGTGTTGTCCTGGCTGGTCTCGTAGTCGCCGACGCTGAAATAGTCCTTGCCGACGGCCATCGCGTTGACGTCGAGCAGCACCTGCTCGGGCGCGGCCTCGTCGTAGCGGCCGCCGATGTCCGCGCGGCGCGCATGGATCGGGTAGTCCTGGCCGGTCTCGAAGCGGCTGTAGTACCACCAGCCGCGCTCGCGGTACGGCACCGAGCTGTCGTCCTGCTTGATGCGGCCGACGATTTCCTCGTAGACCTTGTCCTGCAGCGGGCGCAGCGGCGCCATCGCCGCATCGGCGTAGGCGTTCTCGGCTTCCAGGTAGGCGAGCATCTCCGGCGCCTTGCGGCTGTCGTCGCGCAGCCAGTAGTACGCGTCGTCGCGGGTGGCGCCGAAGGGCGCCTTCACCTGGTGCGGCCTGCGGGCGGCATCGGGCGGCGTGGGCAGGTCGGCGGCGTCGGCAGTGGGGGTCATCAGGGTGGCGAGCAACAGGAAGAGGATCGGCTTCATGGATGGGGTCCGGCTGGCGGTGATGCAACGGCTTGCCGCCATCGGGGCTGGCCGGGGCGCGGGCTTGCCGATGACATGGCACAGCCATCTTGCGGCGACACCACGCCTCCACCCCGCGGGCAAGGAAGAACAATGGCGGCCGGTCTGCCTGGCGTCGCGGACCGGCGGGCCACGGCGACCGATCCGGTTACGGCGTGCCCAACTCGTTCCAGAGGAAGCGATAGGTCAGCGCCCACACGTGCGCCTGCTGCGCATTGGTGGCGCCGGCGCCATGGCCGCCCTCGGTGTTTTCGTAATAGCGCACGTCCTTGCCGGCGGCGAGCATCCTGGCCGCCATCTTGCGGGCGTGGCCGGGGTGGACCCGGTCGTCGCGGGTGGTGGTCCAGATGAAGGTCGGCGGATAGTCCTTCGCCGGGTCGAACAGCTGGTACGGCGAGAAGGTCTTGATGTAGTCCCAATCGTCGGTGTCGGGATCGCCGTACTCGGCCATCCACGAGGCGCCGGCCAGCAGGTGGCTGTAGCGCTTCATGTCCAGCAGCGGCACCTGCACCACCACCGCGCCGAACAATTCCGGATACTGCGTGAGCATGTTGCCGACCAGCAGCCCGCCGTTGCTGCCGCCCATGATGCCGAGGTGTTCGCGCGAGGTGATGCCGTGGGCGACCAGGTCCCTGGCCACCGCGGCGAAGTCCTCGTAGGCCTTGTGCCGGTTGGCCTTGAGCGCGGCCTGGTGCCAGCGCGGGCCGTACTCGCCGCCGCCGCGGATGTTGGCGACCACGTACACGCCGCCCCGCTCCAGCCAGCCCTTGCCGACGGTGCCCGAATACGAGGGCGTCAGCGACACCTCGAAGCCGCCGTAGCCGTACAGCAGGGTCGGCGCCTTGCCGTCGTGCGCCAGGCCCTTGGGGTGGACGATGAAGTACGGGATCCGGGTGCCGTCGGTGCTGGTGGCGAAGCGTTGCTCGAGCACGTCCTTGGAGGCGTCGAAGAACGCGGGCATCGACTTCAGCCGTTCCGGGGCCTCGCCGATCTGCGCCAGCGACAGCGTCGTCGGCGTCAGGTAGTCGGTGGCGGTCAGCCACACCGCATCGCTGGCGTCGGCGTCGACCGCGCGTACGTCCAGGGTGCCGATGGCGGGCGCGCCGGTGAATTCCGACGCCGCCCAGCCTTCCGTGCCCGGGGTCAACACCCGCAGCCGGTTCTTGACGTCGTCGAGCACGTTCAGCACCAGGTGCGTCCGGGTCCAGGTGAAACTCTCCAGCGAAGTGCGCTCGGTCGGCTCGAACAACACCGCGAAGTCGCGCTTGCCAGCCATGAAATCGTCGAAACGCGTCGCCAGCAGGGCGCCCGGCGCAAAGGTCCTGCCGCCCACCGTCCACGGATCGCGCAGTTGCAGCGTCAACCACTCCTCGTGCACCGACTTGTTGGCCGAGTTCGGCGCATCGATCCTGGCGAGCTTGCCGTCCTTGCCCCGCAGGTAGAGCTCGTCGTTGTAGAAGGCCAGCGTGCGGCTGACGAAATCACGCTCGAAACCGGGCGTGTTGTCGTGGTAGCCGGCGATGTACATGTCGTCCGGCCTGCCTTCGTAGACCAGGGTCGCCGAATCCAGCGGCGTGCCGCGCTTCCACTCCTTGACGATGCGCGGATAGCCGGACTCGGTCATCGAGCCTGCGCCGAAATCGGTGAACACGTACACGGTGTCGTCATCGATCCAACCCAGCGCGCCCTTGGATTCGGGGCGGAAGAAGCCGTCCTCCACCCACTGCATGGTGGTGAGGTCGAACTCGCGGGTGACGTCGGCGTCGGCGCCGCCGCGCGACAGCGCCACCAGGCAGCGCCGGTATTCTGGCTTGAAGCAGTCGGCGCCGTGCCAGACCCAGTTCTCGCCCTCGGCCTTGTTCAGCGCGTCGAGGTCGATCACCGTTTCCCACCGCGGCTCCGGCTTGCGGTATTCGTCCAGCGTGGTCCGGCGCCAGAGGCCGCGCTCGTGCTGCGCATCCTTCCAGAAGTTGTAGTAGTGGTCGCCGATCTTCTCGACGTCCGGGATCCTGGCGTCGGAATCCAGGATCGCGCGGATCTCGGACTGCAGCTTCGCGAACTCCGGGCCGGCGGCCAGTTCCGCGTCGGTGCGCGCGTTCTGCTGTTTCGCCCAACCCAGGGCCTTGTCGCCGGTGACGTCCTCCAGCCAGAGGTAGGGATCGCTGGTGGCGGACTCGGGCATGGCGGCCTCCTGCTGGGCATCGGCGGCGAAGGCGGGCGCATTGGCGGCGGTCGCGGCGACCAGGCCGGCGGCGACGGCGAGAACCTGGCAGGCGTACGGCAACTTCGGCATGGCGGCTCCGGCGCAACGGGATCGAGGGAGGAGCAACGCTAGCACACGCAATACCGGCACCCGACCTGCCACAAGTCCCGCCGATGACGGCTGGTTTCCGAGTCTTCCCACCTATTGTGGAAGGGGCTTCTGAAGCAGTCGCCGCCCGGCGGGCCGGGGTGCTGCGCCCTCCTGACGACATCCTGTCTGCAAGTCGGGTCGTGGACCATCCTTGGTCCACTCTCCGCACCCCCAGCCCGCCGGGCGGCGACTTCGCGAGATCGAGAATTCGTTTCTTCAAGCGGTTTTTTTCAAGCAGCGCGCGCGATCCCGGCCCGTACTGCGGGCGCGCCGCGGCGGCGTGCCTGCACGGCGCCGCGGCGACGACGACGCGTTGCATTGGCGGGCGTCCGCGCCTGCAGGCGTGGCAGGCGGAAGCGGTGCAACGCCCACCAGCTCGCCAGCGGCATCGCCAGCAACCACAGCGGCAACGCCCCGAGCCACGGGCTGGAGCCGCGCGCGGCGGGAATCGCCAGCACCAGCAGCGCACCGGCCAGGACGATCCGGCGCAACGCGCGTTCCAGGCCTGGATCCGGCGGCTGCCGTTCGGGATTGGCAAATGCGTTGCGGGACTGCAATCTGGGCATGGGAGTCTCCTGGCGGCGAATGGCCACCAGAGTCCGGCGCCGCCATCTCAGGGGCTGCGACCCCGGCAGGCGCCGCCTTGACGCGGTCTTCGCCGGGTTCCCGGAACCCTGCCCCACCACCCAGGCTTGTCCACGAGGATTGCGCATGCGCCGATTCGGTTCCACCGCCCGCTACGCACTGTTCGCCGCCGCATTGCTGCTGGCGGCCTGTGCCTCGCCGCCGAAGCGCGCCGCGGGCCCGGCGATCGACCTGGCGCGCTACATGGGCACCTGGTACGTGATCGGCCACGTGCCCTACTTCACCGACCGCGGCCATGTCGCCGCGCGCAACGAATACACGCTGCGCGGCGATGGCCGGGTCGGCATCCGCTACTTCTACCGCACCGGGTTCGCGCAACCGGAAAAGATGCTCGAAGCCAGCGCGTCGGTGCAGGAAGGCAGCGGCAACCGCGACTGGAAGGTGTGGTTCTACAAGGTGGTCCCGGCGAACTACCGCGTGCTCGAGGTGGCGCCGGATCATTCCTGGGCGCTGATCGATTCGCCGGGCCGCGACCTGGCCTGGGTGTTCGCGCGCACGCCGGTGATGGGCGATGCCCAGTACCAGGAGCTGCTGCAGCGGCTGCGCGGCTACGGCATCAACACCGACAAGCTGTGGCGGGTGCCGCAGGTGCGCGAACAGGTCGGCCAGCTCGGCTTCGACCGCCCCAACGATCCCTGAGGCCGCCCGCGACGCGGCGGCTTCAGTAGCCGGCGGCGTCCAGCGCCTTCTCGGCCTCGATGCGGCCGATCTCGACCAGCTCCCCGGCGCGCCAGAATTCGTAGAACTGGCAGGCGTCGCGGGGAATGCGGATCACCAGCTCGGGCGGATCCAGTGCCATCTCCACCCGCGCGATCTGCGCCTGCATCGTGTCCAGCGAGCGCGACATCAGCTCCACCAGGCCCATGCCGCCGCCGTTGCCGCCGAGCTTGCGTTCGACCCAGTCGCCCAGGCGCGCCGTCATCGATCCGTGTTCGAACCGGCCCGCTTCGGCCGGCTCGCCGGGCGGCCGTCGCGGCCAGCCGTGCATGTCGACCGCGATCAGGCGATGCGCGTCCGACAGCCGCGTCGCCGCGATCGGCAACGGCGCCAGCAGGCCGCCGTCGACCAGCTCCCGGCCATGCACCACGTGCGGCGTGAACAGGCCCGGGATCGCGAACGAGGCGCGCAGCGCGTCCCACAGCGGGCCGCTGCGCAGCCACACCACGCGCTGGCGCTGCAGGTCGACCGCGACCGCGGTGAACAAAACCGGCAGCGACTCGATCGGCGGATCGCCGACCACCTCGCGCATCGCCGCCACCAGGCGCTCGCCGTGCAACAGGCCGGGCTGGCCGATCGCGGGATCGAGCAACCGCAGGAAGTGGCCGCGCTCCATCCGCAGCAGGTGCGCGCGGAACTCGGCGAGCTTGCCCGCGGCATGGATGCCGCCGACCAGCGCACCGCTGGAGGAGCCCGACACCGCCACGATCTCCAGCCCGCGCGCCTCCAGCGCCTCGATCACGCCGATCTGGGCGAGGCCGCGCGCGCCGCCGGCGCCGAGCACCAGCGCGACTTTCTCGCCGTGCTGGATCTTCGGTGCGGGGTCGGCCATCGCCGGGCTAGCGATCGTAGTTGCCCAGCGCCAGCGCCAGCAGCGAACGCGCCTGCTCGCGCAGCGCCGGCGGCTCGACGATTTCGGCGTCGCTGCCGTAATGCAGCACGTCCATCAGCAGTTCGCGCGCATTGCTGTAGGGCACCTTGAGTTCGTAGCGGCCGTCGCCGAGGTGGCGCCCCTGCTGCTGCGAATGCCAGTGCTCGTCGGCCACCCAGCGCGCGGCGCGCTCGTTGAACACGATCGTCGCCCAGCCCCTGGGCGCGCCGGAGAAGATGCCGTAGCTGCCGGAAAGATGGTCGTTGAGCGTGGCCTCGTCGATGTCGCGGGCGTCGGCGTCGAGCATCCGCGCAGCGCCGATCCGGTCGACCGAGAAGCTGCGCAGCGCCTCGCGCTCGTGGTCCCAGGCATCCAGGTACCAGTTGTCGCGGTAATGGGTGATGCGCTGCGGCGAGACCGTGCGCCGGGTCTTCTCGCCGGTGGAGCGCGCGCGGTACTCGAATCCGAGCTGCTTGCGCTCCAGCACCGCCGAGCACACGGTCCGGAACGCGGCTTCGTCCATCCTGCGGGTGCGGTGCGGGATCACCCGCACCCGCTCCACCGGCCAGCGCTTGCCGGTCGAATGTTCGTCCAGCAGCTTCTCGATCCGCTGCTGCAACGGCGCCAGCGCCCCCGAAAGCACGCCGCCGCCGCTGCGCGACAGCAGCTGTTGCGCGGCCAGCAGCGCGTGCAACTCCTCGGAGTTGAGCCACAGCCCGGGCAGTTCGAAGCGGCCGCCTTCCTGCGGGTCGTAACGGAAGCCGGCCTCGCCGTCGCCGACCACCGGCGCCATCAGCGCATCGCGCAGGAAGGCGAGGTCGCGGTAGACGGTGGCGCGCGAGCAGCCCAGTTCGTCCTGCAACCGCGGTACCGTCACCGGATAACGCGCGGCCTGGAGGATGCGGTGCAGGGCGATGATGCGTTCATAGCGGTCCATGCCGCGATTATGGCGCGCGCTGGCCGGTCGCGGCACGTTGGCGCCGTTTGCCCTGTTGTCGCGCCCGATCCCCCGCCACCGGAGTCCCGAATGTCCCTTCGCCGCACCCGCCTGCTGCCCTTGCTGCTGGTCCCGTCGCTGCTGGCCGGGCTGGTCGGCTGCAAGCCTTCGCCGCCCGGCGTCGCCGACGCCCCGGCGCCCGCCACGGCAACGCCCGCTGCCCCCGCCGCGGGCGCCGGCACCGCCCGCAATGCCGTCGCCGACGCCATGGCGGCGATGAACCCGGCCACCACGCCGAAGGAAGCGATCCGGGCATCGATGCAGCGCTTCATGGGCCTGCGCAGCTACCACGCCACCATGCAGATGGACGGCGGACCGCGCGGCGCGATGCGCAACGAGGTCGACTTCGTCGCTCCCGACCGGTTCCGCATGACGATGCCGGGCCTGGGCACCCAGACCATCATCGGCGACACCATGTACATGTCGGTGGACGGCCGCAGCATGAAGGTGCCGCTGCCCGCGGGCACGCTCACGCAATGGCGCGACCCCGCCAGGCTGGACGAGAACGCGGCGACCATGACCGTCGAGGCGCAGGGACGCGACAGCATCGACGGCAAGCCGGCGCGCAAGTACCTGGTGCACAACACCAGGCCGCAGCCCTCGGACGCGACCATGTGGATCGGCGACGACGACCTGCCGCTGCAGATCCGGGTCAGCGGCAGCGCGCAGGGGCGCACGACCACCACCACGATCCGCTATTCGCGGCTGGACGATCCGTCGCTGCGGATCGACCCGCCGCAGTGACGCCCGCGGGGGACGGCAGCGCTATGCGCGCCGCGTAACCTGCGTTTAACCCCGCCGCGTTCAGACTCCGCGCCGGAGACGACGCGGAGCCGGCATTTGCGCACAGGGACGTGGCATGCACGCGGCTTCGCGTGGGCGATGGTGGTGGCATGGCATGCGCTGGCGGGCTGGTGGCTGCTGCATGCATTGCCGCGGGCATCGACTCGCGGCGAGGACGGCGATGCCTTGCAGGTCGTGTACGTGAGCCTGCCGCCACCGCCGGCGGCAGCGGCGCGGATGCCAGCCGGCACGCCGCCCCGGAGCGGCCGCCACGCCGATCGCCTGCGCGCAGCGCGGCGGCGTCCGGCGGTCAGGACCACGGCGGTGATTGTCGCGACGAAGCCCGATACGACGGCGCGGCCGGACCTGCTCGGCCAGGCGCGCGCCCTGGTCCGCGGGCAAGTCGCCTCCGGTGCGCCGGTCCGCGACCGGTTCGCCGACCGCCCGGCGCGCCTGCCGCAGGCCGATGCCGGCCGCTTCCGCATGCGCACGCCGCTGACGGTCGCCCGGGTGGTCGAAGCCGTGAGTGCGGAATTGTTCCATCCGCCGGGCTACGAAGCCGATCCCTGCCCGCGCAACCGGCGCAACATCGCCGGCCTGCTCGCTGCCGGCGATTCACCGCGGCTGCAACTGGAACTGGAGTTCGAGCGGCGGCATTGCCGGCCATGACGGGGGCCCGGCACACCCCTCACCCTGCTTCGCTGCGCGAAGCTGTCCCCCGCATCGCGGGGCGAGCGCCGCCTGTTCCTTCTCCCCGCTTGCGGGGAGAAGGTGCCGAAGGCGGACGAGGGGCGCTTTTCGCGCGTAGCCGGATGAGCACGACGCAGGCGGCATCCCTGTTGCGCATCCATGGATAGCCCAAGCGCGGGCGGGATGCGAATCGGCCGAATATCCATCGACCGCAACTGATTCAAGCCTGCGGATCCGTGACGCAGCGCGCGGTGGCGCGTCGGGGGCCAAATTGCGTGCGGGTATTCACCTTGCGCGGCACAATGGCCGCATGCGCGAGCCCAAGCTCAACACCTCTCCCTCGCCCGGCGACGAGGTCAAGACCACCACCTGCTACATGTGCGCCTGCCGCTGCGGCATCAAGGTGTGGCTGGCCGACGGGAAGATCCGGTACATCCAGGGCAACCCGGCGCACCCGGTCAACCAGGGCGTGCTGTGCGCCAAGGGCTCGGCCGGGATCATGCAGCACTATTCGCCGGCGCGACTGGAGAAGCCGCTGCTGCGGGTCGGCGAGCGCGGCAGCGGCGATTTCAAGGAAATCGAGTGGGAGCAAGCGATGCAGATCGCGACCTCCTGGCTGGCGCCGATCCGCGAGCGCAACCCCGACGAGCTGGCGTTCTTCACCGGCCGCGACCAGTCGCAGGCGCTCACCGGCTGGTGGGCGCAGCAGTTCGGCACCATCAACTATGCTGCGCATGGTGGCTTCTGCTCGGTCAACATGGCCGCCGGCGGGCTGTACACCCTGGGCGGCAGCTTCTGGGAATTCGGCGAGCCCGACTGGGAGCACACGCAGTACCTGATGCTGTGGGGCGTGGCCGAGGACCACGATTCCAACCCGATCAAGCTCGGCCTGGGCAAGCTCAAGGCGCGCGGCGCCAAGATCGTGGCGGTGAATCCGGTGCGCAGCGGCTACGGCGCGATCGCCGACGAGTGGATCGGGATCCGGCCCGGCACCGACGGGCTGTTCGCTTTCGCGCTGATCCACGAGCTGCTGCGCGGCGACCGCATCGACCTCGACTTCCTGGTGCGCTACGCCAACGCCCACTGGCTGGTGCTGCGCAACCCCGGCGGCGCCGACGACGGCCTGTTCGCGCGCGATGGTGAAGGCCCGGTGTTGTGCCTGGACCGCAACACCGATACGGCAGTCGACGCCGACACCATCGACATCTCGCCCGCCGTGGTCGGCGAATACACCCTGCCCGATGGCCGCCGCGTGGTGCCGGTCTTCCAGCTGCTGGCCGAGCGCTACCTCGATCCGCAGTATTCGCCGGATGCGGTGGGCGAACGTTGCGGAATCCCCGGCGACACCATCCGCCGGATCGCGCGCGAACTGGCGCAGGCCGCGTTCGACAGCAACCTCGTCCTGCCCATCGCCTGGACCGACAGCTGGGGCCGCGAGCACCAGGAGATGGTCGGCCGCCCGGTGGCGATGCACGCGATGCGCGGCATCAGCGCGCACAGCAACGGCTTCCACACCTGCCGCGCGCTGCACGTGCTGCAGATGCTGCTGGGCGCGATCGATGCGCCGGGTTCGTTCCGTTACCAACCGCCGTACCCGAAGCCGATCCCGCTGCCCAACCGCCCCGGCAAGGCGCGCAAGCCCGACGGCACCCTCGACGCCGGCCCGCTGGGCTACGTGCACGGCCCCGAGGACCTGCTGGTCGACGCCGACGGCAATCCGCGCCGGATCGACCACGCCTTCTCCTGGGCCTATCCGTTGGCCGCGCACGGGATGATGCACACGGTGCTGCGCAACGCATGGGCCGGGGACCCAACGCGAATCGATACGCTATTGATGTTCATGGCCAACATGAGCTGGAACTCGGCGATGAACACCCGCGAGACGCTGCACTGGCTCACCGACAAGGACGCCGACGGCGAATACCGCATCCCGCGCATCATCTATTCCGACGCCTACGCCTCGGAAATGGTCGCCTATGCCGACCTGGTGCTGCCCGACACGACCTACCTCGAGCGCTTCGATGCAATCAGCCTGCTGGACCGCCCGATCTCCGACGCCGACGGCGTCGCCGATGCGATCCGCCATCCGGTGCTCGATCCGGCGACGCAGGCGCCGGGACGCGACGTGCGCGGCTTCCAGTCGGTGCTGCTCGACCTCGGCGCGCGCCTCGGCCTGCCCGGCATGGTCCACGCCGACGGCTCGCCGCGGTACCGCGACTACGCCGACTACATCGTGCGCCACGAGCGTGCGCCCGGGGTCGGCCTGCTCGCCGGATGGCGCGGCGCCGACGGCGACGAGCACGGCAAGGGGGCGCCGAACCCGGGCCAGCTCGACGCCTACATCGCCAACAACGGTTTCTGGCGCGAGGAAATCCCGGAGCACGCGCGCTATTTCAAGATGGCCAACCGCGGCTACCTGGAATGGGCGCAGCGCTTCGGTTTCGTCGCCTCGACCGCGCCGATCGTGCTGCAGCTGTATTCCGAGCCGCTGCAGAAGTTCCGCCTCGCGGCGCGGGGCCATGGCCCGGTGCAGCCGCCGGAGCGGCACCGCGCCCGGGTCGAACGCTACTTCGATCCGCTGCCGCTCTGGTACGAACCGTTCGAGCACGACCAGACCAGCCGCGACACCTATCCGCTCAATGCAGTGACCCAGCGGCCGATGTTCATGTACCACGCCTGGGGTTCGCAGAATGCGTGGCTGCGCCAGATCGCGACGCGCAACTTCCTGTACCTGCATCCGGACACCGGCGTGAAGCACGGCATCGCCGACGACGACTGGATCGAGGTGGGCTCGCACCACGGCACGATCCGGGTGCAGGCGAAGTACGCGGCCAACACCCAGCCGGACACCGTCTGGAGCTGGAACGCGATCGGCAAGCGCAAGCGCGCCTGGGGCCTGGCGAAGGATGCGCCGGAGTCCAACCAGGGCTTCATGCTCAACCACCTGATTTCCGACGTGACGCCGAAGGGCGACTACGCCAACGCCGACCCGGTCACCGGGCAGGCCGCGTGGTTCGACCTGCGGGTATCGATCCGGCCGGCGCAGGACATCGCGCTCGACGGAAGCGAGCCGCAGCTGCCCGAACTCGCCTACGCAGAAGCCGACGAACGCCCGCTGCGCTACGGCGCGGGCTTCCGCAACACCGAGCACCGCAGCCAGGCGGCACCGGAAGCGCCCCGCATGAAAGCATTCCGCAAGAAGGAAGGCCCGTGACCGCCCTGCCGCCGCCGTCGAAGATCAAGCTCGGGCTGGTGATCGACCTCGATACCTGCGTCGGCTGCCATGCCTGCGCGGTGAGCTGCAAGGAATGGAACAGCGGCGGCATCGCCGGGCCGCTGACCGACACCGACCCTTACGGCAAGGATCCCGAAGGCCTCTGGTTCAACCGCGTGCACAGCTACGAACTCGAGGCCACCGCGCGCTGTGGCTCCGGTGCGGATGCGCAGCCCGCGCAACCGGCGCAGACCCTGCACTTCCCGCGCTCGTGCCTGCATTGCGAAACGCCGGCGTGCGTGACGGTGTGCCCGACCGGCGCCAGCTACAAGCGCGCCGAGGACGGCATCGTGCTGGTCGACGAGGACAAGTGCATCGGCTGCAAGCTGTGCAGCTGGGCCTGCCCGTACGGCGCGCGCGAATACAGCGCGGTCGAGGGGGTGATGAAGAAATGCACGCTGTGCGTGGACCGGATCTACAACGAGAACCTCGAGGAGGCCGAACGACAGCCGGCCTGCGTGCAGGCGTGTCCGACCAAGGCGCGGCATTTCGGCGACCTCGGCGACCCGGAGTCCGACATCTCGAAGCTGGTCGCGGCGCGCGGCGGCGTCGAGCTGATGCCGCAACTGGGCTACCAGCCGGTCAACCGCTACCTGCCGCCGCGGCCGCGGCGTGGTGGCGATGGCGAAGTGGCGGAGGAAACCACCGCCAACGCGTTGTCGCCGGCGCGCTGGCTGGACCGGATCCTGCGTCGATGAGCGCCGCTCGCGCAGATTCGCCGCGGCGGGACGTTGCCTCGGAACGGCAGCCACCCGCGGGGCGCGGCCGCGACAGCCGCGCTTTGCGCGCCAGGGTGATGGGTGCGTACCCTCTCCTCCGACGAATCCGCGGCGGCATCGCCGCACCCCAGGCGCCGAACAGGCGAACGAGAACCCGCATGAGCAGCAACAAACCCATCGAACTGGTCTCGACCACCCAAAACTTCGAAGGCCGCCGCATCGTCGCCTACAAGGGCCTGGTCGGCGGCGACGCGATCCTCGGCGCCAACATGTTCCGCGATTTCTTCGCCGGCATCCGCGACCTGGTCGGCGGCCGTTCCGGCAGCTACGAGAAGGTACTGCGCAAGGCCAAGCAGGAGGCGGTCGACGACATGCTCGAGCAGGCGCGCGAGCTGGGCGCCAATGCCGTGGTCGGGGTCGACCTCGACTACGAGACCATCCAGGTGCAGGACGGCGGCAGCATGCTGATGGTGTCGGCGTCCGGGACTGCGGTGGTGGTGGAGTGACGCGGCCAGGCCGCGCCGGCGGGCCGGCAAGGGCTCGCGGCTGAAGCCGCTCCCGCGAACTGGCTGCCTCGGACGCTCCTGCGCATGAACCCGGCCCTCTCCGTCATCTTCTTCACCACGCTCTCGGGCGCGGGTTACGGGCTGCTGTTCTGGAGCGCCCTGGCCGCGCTTACCGGCGGCGCATCCGCGCGCACGCTGCTGGTCGCCACGCTGCTGGCGCTGGTGCTGGCCAGTGCCGGCCTGCTCGCCTCGTTCTGGCACCTGGGCAAGCCGCTGCGCGCCTGGCGCGCGTTTTCGCAGTGGCGCACCTCATGGTTGTCGCGCGAGGGTGTCGCCGCGGTGCTGACCTACGTGCCGGCGTTGTTGTTCGCCGCATCGCTGCTGCCGGCGATGATCGGTTCCCGTGCGCAGGGCGGGCCGGTCGGGCTGAACGCAGCCGGCACCGTCGTCGCTGTCGCACTGATGGCCTGCGCGCTGGCGACGGTGGCCTGCACCGCGATGATCTACGCCTCGCTCAAGCCGATCCCGGCCTGGCGCCACGAGCTGGTGCTGCCCGGCTACATCGGCTTCGCGCTGCTGTGCGGCGGCTTGCTGCTGGCGGCGCTCGCGGCGCTGTCCGGCCTGCCGCCCGCGCGCGGCGTGGCCATGGGCGGCATCGTGCTGGCCGCATCGCTCGGCGCGCTCAAGCTGCACTACTGGCGCGACATCGATGCCGCGCCGCTGCCGGCCACGCGCGGCGACGCGATCGGCCTGCCGCAACGCCAGGTGGCGGTGTTCGAACGTCCCCACACCGAGGCCAACTACCTGACCCGGGAAATGGCGTTCGTGGTCGCGCGCGCGCATGCGCAACGACTGCGCTGGCTGGCGCTGCTGCTGTTCGCGGTGGTGCCGATCGCCTGCCTGTTCGCGATCGGGCGCACCGATGCCGTCGGCGCTGGCGCCTGGCTCTGGATCGCGGCGTTCGCGGCGCTGGCCGGCGCCTTCGTCGAACGCTGGCTGTTCTTCGCCCAGGCCCGGCACCTGGTCACGCTTTACTACTGAAACGCGATGCAGTTCCGCCTCTGGCTTGGGCGCGACTGAATACGCCCGCATAATCGCGGTTCCCCGGATTGAGGAAACTTCGCGATGCTCGCGGCCTGGTGGATCGCCGTGCTCGGCCAGCCCGTCTTCCTGCTGCCGCTGCCGCTGCCGCAGGTCGCGGACGCGGCGGCGGCGGACGTGCCTGCGATCATCGCGCTCGCCGGCGGCCGGGCCTCGCTGCAACGCCCGTGCCGGAGCCTGGGCTGCCTGCGGGCGGCGTGGGACCTGCCGGCACCGCCGCTGTTCGCGTCGCAGCCGTCGCGCGATCCGTTCGCCATTCCGCGTCCGTTGCCGGCAACGACTTCCTACGGCCTATATGCCCCGGCCTCCAGCAGCGACCGGCTCGCGACCTACGGCAGCAACTGGCGGCTGGGCGCGCGCTACGGCATCGAGGCGATCCGGCAACCGGACACGCAGTTGCGGATCGAGGTCGGCAGCGGTTACCGCCTGCAGCCGTATGTCGATGACGGCACCGCCAGCACCGGACCGGTCGCGCGCGGCAGCATCGAGTGGATGCAGCGGCTCGGGCAACGCGCGCTGTTGAGCCAGCAGTTGCGCGTGGAAACCGGGCGCCACGATACCTTCGTGCGCAACGCGCTGGCGCTCGACATCCTGCTGCAGCGCAGCTGGACCCTGGGTTCGACCCTGGAACTGCGCCACGACGGCGCCGAGGGCGACACCGCGACCCGGGGCTCGCTGCAGCTGCGCTACGCGTTCTGATCCGCGCGGCACGAGGCCGGGATGCGCCCGCGGCGCGCTCAACGCACCGCGCGCCCCAGGAACCCGCCGCGCACGCAGCAAGACCCGCATGCGCGATTCGATACACCGATAGCCATCGCCATGCCGCCGCTTGCATCGAGGCGCGCCGGCGGTTGCCTCCCTGCTGCCGCCTAATGCGACGGCAGCAGCGCCCCGGCGCCTGCATCGAGCAGCTGCCGCGCCACCAGCAGGCCGAGCGCATCCGGCGCATCGCGCCGGCCCGCGGCATGCGCGCGCACCAGGGTGCCGTCGTCGGCGGAACCCACCAGGCCGTCGAGCAGCAGCCGCTGGCCGTCGAGCCGCGCGTAGGCGGCCACCGGCACGTGGCAGCTGCCGTGCAGGGCGCGGTTCATCGCCCGCTCGGCCTCGGTGCAGGTCCGGGTGTCGGCGTGGTCGAGCGTCGCGCACAGCGCCTGCGTGGCTGCGTCGCCGTCGCGGCATTCGACCGCGATCGCGCCCTGCGCCGGCGCCGGCAGCCATTGCGGTGCGTCCAGGCGAGCGCGGATCCGGGCGTCGAAACCGAGTCGCTGCAGGCCCGCGCAGGCCAGCACGATGGCGTCGTAGTCGCCGGCGTCGAGCTTGGCCAGGCGGGTGTTGACGTTGCCGCGCAGGTCCAGCAACCGCAGGTCCGGGCGGCGCGCGCGCAACTGCGCCTGCCTGCGCAGCGACGAGGTTCCCACGCGCGCGCCCTGCGGCAATGCATCGAGTCCGGCGTGGTGGTTGCTGACGAAGGCATCGGCGTGGTCGGCGCGGCGCAGGGTCGCCGCCAGCGCGAACCCCGGCTCCAGCTCCATCGGCACGTCCTTGAGCGAATGCACGGCGCAATCGGCGTCGCCGCGCTGCATCGCCAGTTCCAGTTCCTTGAGGAACAGGCCCTTGCCGCCGATCGCGGCCAGCGAGCGGTCCAGTACCTCGTCGCCGCGGGTGGACATCGGCACCAGTTCGACCTGCAACCCGGGATGCGCGGCGCGCAGCGCCGCGGCGACGTGTTCGGTCTGCCAGAGGGCAAGCGGGCTCTTGCGGGTGGCGATGCGCAGGGTGGTCATGCCGGCATTATCGGCCAAGCAGATGGCCGGCACGCACCCCTCGCCCTGGTCCACTGCGCGAACCTGTGCCGCTCCCCCGCCTTGCGGGGGCGAGGGATGGCATTGCGCGGGCTGTCTAAAGGTGCCTGACGGTCTCGCGCAGTCCGGCCACGCAGCGGCGGCTGACTTCCAGCGGCTGCCCGCCGTGCCGCAGCAGGGCCTGCACGTGGCCGTCGGCCGTGCGCTTGAGCTCGAGGATCTCGTGTCGCGCCACCAGGCAGTTGCGGTGGATGCGCACGAAACGTTCGCCGAATTCCTCCTCGAGCGACTTCAGCGATTCCTCGATCAGGTCCTCGCCGCGGGCGTGGTGCACGACGACGTACTTTTCCTCCGCCTGCAGGTAGCGCACGTCCTCGACCGGGATCAGGCGCAGGCTGCCGCGCAGGCGCGCGCACAGATGGGTGCGGCGCCTGCCCGACTGCGTCGACGCGGCGACCCGCTCGCGGCCGGCGGCGAAGGTGCGCACCCGCTCCAGCGCCGCGGCCAGGCGTTCCGGGCGCACCGGCTTGACCAGGTAGTCGATCGCCTGCGCGTCGAACGCCGACAGCGCGTGCGCGTCGAAGGCGGTGCAGAACACCACCGCCGGGCGCGGCTCGAACGCAGCCAGGTGGCGCGCGGTTTCCAGTCCGTCGATCCCGGGCATGGCGATGTCGAGCAGCACCAGGTCCGGGTCGTGCTCGGCGCAGGCGTGCAGCGCGGCGTGGCCGTCGCCGGCCTCGGCCACCACCTCGACGCCGGGGTGCGCCGACAGCAGCTCGCGCAGGCGGTCGCGCGCCAGCGGCTCGTCGTCGACGATCACGACTTTCATGGCGTCGCCTTCATGTCGCCACCGTGGCAGTGGGTCGGCAGCCGGTGTCATCGCGCATTCGCTTCAACCCCGAGCGCATCGGCAACCAGCGGTATCCGCAACTCGCAACGATAGTAGCCCTCCTGCCAGAGGGACGTCATGCCCGCCTGCGGCCCGAAGGCATAGGCCAGGCGATGGCCGATGCTGCCCTGGGCGTGGTGCGCGCCGTGGGCGCCGGGGTCGCGTTCGCGTGGCGGCGGCGCCGGATTGCGCACCGAAACCAGCAGGCGGCGATCGTCGGCGCCCAGGGTGATCTCGATCTCTCCACCCTGCGGCAGCCGCGAGATGCCGTGCAGCACCGCGTTCTCCACCAGCGGCTGCAGCAGCAGCCGCGGCATCGGCAGGGTCCACGGCAGCGGTTCCTGCCGGTTCCAGCGGACCTGCAGTCGCGGGCCCAGCCGCAGCGCTTCGATCGCCAGGTAGCGCTCGGCCAGGTCCACTTCCTCGCGCAGGCTGGAGTCCGATTCGCCGGCGCCCAGCGCGGCGCGGAACAGGTCCGACAGGTCCAGCAGCGCG
>JAKFDF010000177.1:0-8132 GCA_036676275.1 Lysobacter sp. | reverse complement strand
GCCGGTGGATTCGACCCGGGCCGCGGTGCGCTACCTCAAGACCCTGCACGGCATGTTCGCCGGCGACTGGCGGCTGGCGGTGATGGCCTACAACGCCGGCGAGTACCGCGTGTTCGGCGCGCTCAAGCGCAGCGGCCAGGTCGCGCGCAGCGCCGATCCGGAGAAGCTCACCAGCCTGTCCGGGATCACCCGCGCCTACGTCCGCAAACTGCACGCGCTGTCGTGCCTGCTCGACCGCGCCGACGACCGCGAGCAATGGTTGCGCTCGCTCGACCGCCCGGTACCGGTGCTCGAAGCGGTGGTGTTGCCGGCCGACGCCGCCAGCATCGATGGCTGGGCGCGCGGGCATGGCCGCGACGCGGCCACCGTGCGCCGGCTCAACCCCGCCTTCGCCGGCGGCCGCATCGCCCGCGCCGGCCGCGCGCAACGCGTGCTGGCGCCGGCGCTGGCGCCAGCGTCGGCGATCGGGACCGACGCCGCCATTGGTGCCGCGGCAACCCCGATCCCCATGGCTGGCGACCGGGTCGAGATCACGATCGCCCCGGAAAGCGCCGCGCCCGCAGAAGCCGGCCATGCCGACCAGCCGCGCACCCACGTCGTGGCCCGCGGCGAATCGGCCTGGACCATCGCCCATCGCCATGGCCTGGGCACCGGAAAACTGCTCGCCCGCAACGGACTGACGACGCGCAGCGTGTTGCACCCGGGCATGGTGCTGGTGCTGGACGCGGGCGATCCGCCGCCCGCCAACGCGCAAGCCAAGCCCCCCGCGATGCCCGGCGAGTAGCCCGGAAGGCCGCGCGCAGGCACACTAGCGCCCTGTTTCGCAGAACGGACGACACCATGGGATTCCTGCAGGGCAAGCGCGCACTGGTCACCGGCATCGCCAGCCAGCGTTCGATCGCCAACGGCATCGCCGAAGCCATGCACCGGCAGGGCGCGGAGCTGGCGCTGACCTACCAGAACGACAAGCTGAAGTCGCGGGTCGAGGACGCCGCCAGCGAGTACGGCTCGAAGATCGTGCTGCCGCTGGACGTGTCCTCGGACGCGCAGATCGACGCCTGTTTCGCCGAGCTCGGCAAGCATTGGCCCGATGGCTTCGACATCCTCGTGCACTGCATCGCCTACGCCCCGCGCGAAGCGATCGGCGGCGACTTCCTCGACGGGATCAGCCGCGAGAACTTCGCCATCGCCCAGGACATCTCCGCGTATTCGCTGGCGGCGCTGGCCAAGGCCGCGCGCCCGCAGATGAAGGGGCGCAACGGCGCGATCCTGACCCTGAGCTACCTCGGCGCGGTGCGCGCGCTGCAGAACTACAACGTGATGGGCGTGGCCAAGGCGAGCCTGGAGTCCACGGTGCGCTACCTGGCGCTGAACCTCGGGCCGGAAGGCACCCGCGTCAATGCCATCTCGGCCGGCCCGATCAAGACGCTGGCCGCGGCGGGCGTCGGCAACTTCCGCAAGATGCTCAGCCAGTTCGAAGCCGCCGCGCCGCTGCGCCGCAACGTCACCATCGAGGATGTCGGCAACGCTGCCGCGTTCCTGTGCTCGGACCTGGCGGCCGGGATCACCGGCGAGGTCACCTACGTCGATGCCGGCTTCAGCATCGTCGGGATGACCGGCATCGACTGAGCCCGGGGAGGCGCCCGGCCGTCACGACGCAACCAAGAAAAGCCCGGCGAACGCCGGGCTTTTTCGCCTTGCCGCGATAGCCGGCATGTGCGCTCGCTACAGCCTGTTCTCGGCGACCGTGATTTTCATCCGCTTGCGCAGCGACTTCACCAGTGCGCGCGCGTCGTCGTCGCCGGCCATCTGCCCCAGTTGCCGCTGCAGGGTGGCGCGCTGCTCGGCCGTGGCTTCCCGCGGATCGCCCGGGATCACCCTGCTCACCGCGAACACCACGATGCGGCCGTCGTCCAGCACCACCTTGCCCGGGGAGACCTTGCCCGCGGCCGGGGCCGGCACCGAGAACAACGCCTCGTTGGCCTTGGCATCGGGCACCGGCGCGCCGCGCGGCAGCCCGGGGACCTCGCTGACCGCCAGTTGCCGGGCGGCGGCGACTTCGGCCAGGGGCTTGCCGCCACGCACCGCCGCGACCATGGCGTCGGCGGCAGCGGCCGCGGCCCGGCGGGCACGATCGGCGCGAATCGCGGCGATCACCTGCCCGCTGACCTGGGCCAGCGGCAGCGCCCGCGCCTGCTCGTGGGCAACCACCCGGATCAGCACGCTGTGCCCGGGCGCGATTTCGATCGGATCGCTGACCGTGCCGTCCTGGATCAGGGTTTCGGAGAACGCCGCGCGCTGTACCGCGGCATTGGCGACGACGCCGGTGCCGGAACCGCGCGCGATCGGCCCGGCCTTGAGCACCGGCAGGTTCGCGGCACGCGCCGCGGGCGCCAGGGTGGTCGGGTTCTTGTAGACCTGGTCGACGAGCTTGCCGGTGAGGTCGTTGAACATGCGCTCGCGATCGGCCTCCGCCTGTTCCTTCGCGAGCTGGTCGCGCACCTGCTCGAATGGCACCTGCGAGCCGGCCTTGACCTCGCGCAGCTGGATCACGTGCCAGCCGAACTCGGTCTTGACCGGACCCCGGACCTCGCCCGGCTGCATGGCGAACAAGGCCTCCTCGAACGGCTTGGCCATCATCTCCTTGCTGATCCAGCCCAGGTCGCCACCACCGGCCTTGGACCCGGCATCGTCGGACTCGGCGCGGGCGAGCGCCGCGAAGTCGGCGCCCGGCTGCCTGGCCTGCGCGGCGATCCGCGCGGCCCGGGCTTCGGCGGCCTTCAGGGTGGCGGCATCGGCGCCGGCTTCGACCTTGACCAGGATGTGCGAAGCCAGGCGTTCCTCGGACTGGCTGAAGCGGTTCTTTTCCTGCTCGTAGCGCTGGCGCAGCACGCTGTCGTCGGCCGCGGCCGGCGGCGCCAGCTGGCTGCCGTCGATGTCGACGTATTCCAGCGTCACCGTTTCCGGCGCGCGGTAGTCGCCGGCATGGTTGTCGTACCAGCGCTGGATCTCCGCTGCGGTGACCGCGCCGGTGTCGGCGGCCGGCGGCGGCATCACCACGAACGAGACATCGCGCTTCTCGCCCAGCAGGCGCAGCAGGCGTTCCACCTCGGACGGGGTCGCGAACGCGGACTCCATCAACTGGCGCGGGATCAGCGACTGCTGCAGGTCCTCGCGCACCACCTGCTCGAACTGGCGCGGGCTGCGTTGCGGCACCTGCGCGGCCAGCGTCAGCTGGTACTGCTGCGCGTTGAACTTGCCGTCGACCTGGAACGCCGGGATGGACTGGATCTCGTCGCGCACCTGGGCATCGCCGACCACGATGCCGGCCCGCCCGGCCATCATCCGCAACACCCGCCGATCGACCAGCTGGTCCAGGACCCTGCGCTTGTTGTCGAGCTTCTCGAATTCTCGCGCATCGAACTGCTCGCCCTGGCTGGCGCGCTGCTGCTGGCGCTCGCGCTCGAACGCGGTGCGGAACTCCTCGGCGTCGATCTCCTCGCGCTGCCACAGCATCGTCGCCGGCCACCAGCCCGGCGCGGCCTGCCACCACTGCGGCGGCGCTTCGATCTTGGCCGCATAGGTGTCGTTCTGCTGGAACAGGTACTGCTCCATGCCGAAGAAGGCGAACGGAATCGTCAGCAGGCCGAGGATCACGCCTGCGATCCAGCCTGAGGTCTTTTCGCGGAGTTTCTGCAGCATCGGTCGGCTTGAGGTTGGGCGTAGCCGCGCAGTTTAACCGCAATGCCGGGCGGGGCACGCCGCAGCGCCCGCGGGCGGCGCCAGCGGCGCACAGCAAAAACCCCGCATTGCTGCGGGGTTCCTGGAAACAAATGGCGGAGTGGACGGGACTCGAACCCGCGACCTCCGGCGTGACAGGCCAGCATTCTAACCGACTGAACTACCACTCCGCTGAGCCGGGGGATGATACAGACGCCCCCACGTCTTCGCAACACGCCGCCTCCGGGGTGGCGTTGCCGGCCTGCAGCTGGTGGGTGCTGAGGGTTTCGAACCCCCGACCCTCTCCGTGTAAAGGAGACGCTCTACCACTGAGCTAAGCACCCGCTGCCAAACAATAACGCACTCGCGCGCAGCGCGAGAATCACTCCCCCCTCCGCGCACGGCGGGGAGAGGGCAAGGGGCGAGGGGCAAGGCCGTCCGACGTGATGCCGACGCGCCCCCCCCATCCGCCCTTCGGGGACCTTCTCCCCGCAGGGCGGGTTGAAGGCATTCGAATGCGGGCTTCACTGCGCCTCGCGACATTCCGCAACAAAAAGCCCGGCTTGTCGCCGGGCTCCTGCACCACGTGTCGTGCCTGGATCAGTTCACCGCATCCTTCAGCGCCTTGCCGGCCTTGAACGCAGGATTCTTCGAAGCCGCGATCTTGATCTCCTCGCCGGTGCGCGGGTTGCGACCGGTGCGGGCTCCGCGCTTGCGCACGTCGAAGGTGCCGAAACCGACGAGCGTGACGGTGTCGCCCTTCTTCAATGCCTTGGTGATGGAAGCGATCATCGCATCGACCGCGCGACCGGCATCGGCCTTGGACAGCTCGGCGGCATCGGCCACGGCTTCGATGAATTCGGCTTTGTTCATTGGTTGACTCCCTGTGCGGATCGTTCGATCGCTGGATGTGGTAACCGGGGTTCCCCGCTGCGGCATTGCGCAGGCCCTCCCGATCCATGATGCCACGATGCGGCGCATGGCGCGCGCGTCGCGGTTGCATTCGTTATACCAGCCGCATTTTCGGCGCGCAACACGGAAAGCCAGCCGTGGCGCGGGTTCCAGCGATCTGAGGCAGTCGATCGCAGGTGGCGCGGATGGTGTTTCAGTGCTTGACATCCGCCTGCACGACGGCCTTGCCCGGCTCGTGCGCCGCCGCCTCCGGTAACGCACCGGCCGGTTGCCGCGGCGTCAGCGGGCGTTCCAGCGCGAGGTCCAGGACTTCGTCGATCCAGCGCACCGGCACGATCTTCATCTGCTGGTTGACCGACTTCGGGATGTCGACCAGGTCCTTGCGGTTCTCCTCGGGAATGATCACGGTGCGGATGCCGCCGCGCATCGCGGCGAGCAGCTTCTCCTTGAGCCCGCCGATCGGCAGCACGCGTCCGCGCAGGGTGATCTCGCCGGTCATCGCCACTTCCGCGCGCACCGGGATCTTGGTCAGCGTCGACACCAGCGCAGTCGCCATCGCGATGCCCGCGCTGGGGCCGTCCTTCGGGGTCGCGCCCTCGGGCACGTGCAGGTGGACGTCCTGCTTGGCGAGGAAGTCCAGGTCGATGCCGAGCCGCTCGGTGCGCGCGCGCACCACCGACAACGCCGCCGACGCCGACTCCTTCATCACGTCGCCGAGCTGGCCGGTGAGGATCAACTGGCCCTTGCCCGGCACCAGCGTCGATTCGACCTGCAGCAACTCGCCGCCGACCTCGGTCCATGCCAGTCCGGTGACCAGGCCGATCTCGTTCTCGGCCTCGGCGCGGCCGAAGTCGAAGCGCTGCACGCCCAGGTACTTGTCGAGGTTCTTGGACGTGACGTTGAGCGCCTTTCCGGCCTTGGCCTTGGGCCCGGCCATCGCGATTTCCTTGACCACCTTGCGGCAGATCTTGGCGACCTCGCGCTCCAGGTTGCGCACGCCGGACTCGCGCGTGTAGTAGCGCACGATGTCCTGGATCGCGCTCTCGGCGATCTTCAGTTCGCTGGCCTTGAGCCCGTTCGCCTTCATCTGCTTGGGCACCAGGTAGCGCATCGCGATGTTGATCTTCTCGTCCTCGGTGTAGCCGGGGATCCGGATGACCTCCATGCGGTCGAGCAGCGGGCCGGGGATGTTCAGCGAGTTGGAGGTGGCGACGAACATCACTTCGCTGAGGTCCAGGTCGACCTCGAGGTAATGGTCGTTGAACGAATTGTTCTGCTCGGGATCGAGCACTTCCAGCAGCGCCGATGACGGGTCGCCGCGGAAATCCATCGACATCTTGTCGATCTCGTCGAGCATGAACAACGGGTTCTTCGTGCCGGCCTTGTTGAGGTTCTGCACGATCCGGCCCGGCATCGAACCGACGTAGGTGCGGCGATGGCCGCGGATCTCTGCCTCGTCGCGCACGCCGCCGAGCGACATCCGCACGAACTTGCGGTTGGTCGCCTTCGCGATCGACTGGCCGAGCGAAGTCTTGCCCACGCCCGGCGGCCCGACCAGGCACAGGATCGCGCCCTTCATCTTCTGCACGCGGGTCTGCACCGCGAGGTATTCGAGGATGCGTTCCTTGACCTTCTCGAGGCCGTAGTGGTCGGCGTCGAGCACGTCCTGCGCGGCCTTGAGGTCCTTGCGCACCTTGGAGCGCTTCTTCCACGGGACTCCCAATAGCCAGTCGAGGTAGTTGCGCACCACCGCGGCCTCGGCCGACATCGGCGACATCTGCTTGAGCTTGTTGAACTCGGCCTTGGCCTTGGTTTCGACCGGCTTTGGCATGCCGGCCTCGGCGATCTTGCGCGCGAGTTCGTCCAGGTCGTTCGGGGCCTCGTCGATGTCGCCGAGCTCCTTCTGGATCGCCTTCATCTGTTCGTTGAGGTAGTACTCGCGCTGGCTCTTCTCCATCTGCGACTTGACCCGGCCGCGGATGCGCTTCTCCATCTGCTGCACGTCGATCTCGCCGTCGACGAAGCCGACCAGCATCTCCAGCCGCGCGGCGGTGTCGATCGCCTCCAGCAACCGTTGCTTGTCGGCAAGGCGCACGCCCAGGTGGGCGGCGATGGTATCGGCCAGCCGCGTGGGCTCCTCGATCCCCGACAGGGTCTGCAGCAGCTCCGGCGGCAGCTTGCGATTGCTCTTCACGTACTGCTCGAACAGGGTCATCAGCGAGCGCGCCACCGCCTCGATCTCGCGGGGTTCGCGAGAATCGGTCGACTCGATGACCTGGGCATGGCCGGTCAGGGTGCCGTCGTGTTCGACGATGCGGTCCACGCGCACGCGGTCGACGCCCTCGACCAGCACCTTGATGGTGCCATCGGGCAGCTTCAGCAGCTGCAATACCGTCGCCAGGGTGCCGATGCCGTAAAGGTCCTCGGGGCCCGGATCGTCGGTTTCCGCGGACTTCTGCGCCACCAGCGCGATGCGCTTGTCGGCTTCCATCGCCATTTCCAGCGCCCGGATCGACTTGTCGCGACCGACGAACAGCGGGATCACCATGTGCGGGAACACCACCACGTCGCGCAACGGCAACACCGGCAGGGCTGTGGTTTCAGGACGGTCGGTCATGGGGAACTCCGGGGATGGGGGCGGCCTTGCAGGCATCCATGACCGCCGGACGAACGATACCGGCCGGGCGATCAAGGCGGCGCAACGCCGATGTCCGGTTATGGGGCTGGCGTGAAACGGATGCAAGCGCCCGTTTGCCATCCTGGCTGGATGGCGGCGTATTAGCGCTTTGGAATCAGGTACTTGCGCCGCAACCCTTGGCTGCGGCGGGCCGGCGAGTATGGGCTATTCGCCGCTGGCAGCGGCCTTGGGGACGGCTGGCGGGGTCTGGTAGATCAGGTAGGGATCGGACCTGTGCTCGATCACCGACTCGTCCACCACCACCTTGCTGACGTTCTCCAGCGACGGCAGGTCGTACATCGTGTCCAGCAGCACCGATTCGACGATGGTGCGCAGGCCGCGGGCGCCGGTCTTGCGCTTGAGCGCCTTGCGCGCGATCGCGGCCAAGGCGTCGGGGCGGAACTCCAGCTCCACGCCTTCCATGTCGAACAGCTTCCTGAACTGCTTGCTGATCGCATTGCGCGGCTCGGTCAGGATCTTGACCAGCGCTTCCTCGTCGAGCTCCTCGAGGGTGGCGACCACCGGCAGGCGGCCGACGAACTCGGGGATCAGGCCGAACTTGATCAGGTCCTCGGGCTCGACCTCGGCCAGCACCTTGCCGACCTCGACCTTGCGCTCGGAGCTCTTGAGCTTGGCGCCGAAGCCGATGCCGCTGGCGTCGGTGCTGCGCTGCTGGATGATCTTGTCCAGGCCGGCGAACGCGCCGCCGACGATGAACAGGATGTTGCGGGTGTCGACCTGCAGGAATTCCTGCTGCGGGTGCTTGCGCCCGCCCTGCGGCGGCACGCTGGCGACGGTGCCCTCGATCAGCTTCAGCAGCGCC
>JAKFDF010000176.1:0-4580 GCA_036676275.1 Lysobacter sp. | reverse complement strand
GCAGCACGGCATCGTCTTCATCGACGAGATCGACAAGGTCGCCAAGCGCGCGGAAGGCTACGGCGCCGACGTCAGCCGCGAGGGCGTGCAGCGCGACCTGCTGCCGCTGGTGGAAGGCTCCACCGTCAGCACCAAGTACGGGCCGGTGAAGACCGACCACATCCTGTTCATCGCCTCCGGCGCCTTCCACCTGGCCAAGCCCAGCGACCTGATCCCGGAAATGCAGGGCCGTTTCCCGATCCGGGTCGAGCTCAGCGCGCTGTCGAAGGACGATTTCGTCCGCATCCTGACCGAGCCGAAGGCGGCGCTGGTCACGCAGTACATCGAGCTGCTGAAGACCGAAGGCGTCGGGCTCGGCTTCACCGCCGACGCGATCGAGCGCCTCGCCGACATCGCCGCGCAGGTCAACGAGCGCCAGGAGAACATCGGCGCACGGCGCCTGCACACGGTGCTCGAGCGCCTGCTCGACACGCTCAGCTACGAGGCCCCGGACCGCGGCGGCGACACCGTCGCCATCGACCGCGCCTACGTCGACGCGCACCTGGGCGAACTGGTGCAGGACCCGGACCTGAGCCGTTATATCCTCTGACGTGCCGCCTGCTTCTCCTTCTCCCCGTGCAAACGGGGAGAAGGCGCCCGAAGGGCGGATGAGGGACGCTCTTTGCCGAGCAGCTTACCCAGCTCCATCCGCGCAGCTGGTCCGCGACTCATGCCTTGGGCGTCTAGACCCGTCGCCGGGTATTGCAGCAGCGGCGCGAGCCACCACCGCGTCTCCGAGGATTCGCGGCAAGCGGGTTCCATCGCGGCTTGAGCCGCCCCTACGGCGTGCGCGGCACCTGCCCGACGCCATGCCGATACACCAGCTCGGCGCCGGCATACGCGCCCGCCAGCATCACCACGAAGCCGGCCACCGACAATGCCAGCCCCGCCCACGCCATCGCCGGCGCGGGCAGGTGTTGCGGCGAGCGCAGCAGCAGGTCGAACACGAACAGCGTCCAGGCGCTGCCCATCCACAGCATGTGGCGCTGCGCGGGCGCCTGCCCCGGGTGCTGCGCCGGCAGGCGCAGCAGGTCGAGTAATCCCAGCGCCATCGCCGCGAGTCCGGACACGATCCCGACCACCAGCAGCCAGTAACTGCAGCGCCACCACAGCGGGTCGCGCGACACCAGGTGCCACGCATCCATCGCCGGCACCGCGGTCCAGCAGGCGATCGGGAAATGCACCAGCGCCGGATGCAACGGATGCCGCGGCAGGAGCGACGCCGGTGCCATGGCCCGCGCCTCAGCCTTGCCGGTATTGCAGGACCGCCACCAGCAGCGCCAGGAAGCCGACCACCGCCACCAGCGCGTGCACCACGATCACCGCCTTGGGGTGCTGCTGTTTGCGGAGATGGAACGACAGCAGGTAGAAGCCGCCGAGCGCGGCGACCACCAGCAGCGCGAGCGCGATGCGGGCGGTGCCACCGCCGGTGCCGGCCAGCACCCCGACGATCAGCAGCAACAGGCCGGATGCGCCCAGCACGCCGTGCCCGATCGCGAGCGGAACCGGCAGCGCTTCGCCCTTGAATGCGCGCATCGCCATCACCAATCCTCCGAGTGCGCCCAGGGCGAACAGGATCGCGGCATAGATCAGCAGCATGGTCTTTCCCCTTGGAGACAGGCCGGGAATCCGGCGGCCCGATTGCAACGGCCGCCGCGCCGCAGCGCAAACGGCGCATGTGCAAAGCCGGCCTGGCAGCCGTGGCGCAGGTCGCCCTGCCGTCATCCGTGACGCATACGCGGCGTGATGGCACCGGAAGGAAAGCTGCGTCTTCCCTTTTCACCGCGCTGCGGGGACAAAGCTCCGACCCCGAAGCAGGACAAACTGCAGGTGCTGGCAGGTCTGTCTGGCGTGGAGCCGCAGGTACTGCGTTTCGGCGGCAGGCAACGCGTGGACGAAGGCGCGGCGGCCTGGCGCAGGCGATGGGTCCCCCAGGACCGCGCGATGGTCGATGCCTTCCTCAGCCTGCCGGAGCCGCAGCGCAAGCCGGTACGCGAGCTGGTGACCGCGCTGGTGACCGCGCTGGCGAGGGCCGCGCAGGCCGGCGGCCAGGTTTGGCGCCGGATCGCGGCAGCGCCGGCGATGCGATAATCCTCCCATGAGCACACCCGGCGACAACGCGAGCGGCACCACCCACTTCGGATACCGCGAAGTGCCCGTCGGCGAGAAGCAGAAGCTGGTCGGCGAGGTGTTCTCCTCGGTCGCCGGCAAGTACGACCTGATGAACGACCTGATGTCGCTGGGCATCCACCGGGTCTGGAAGCGCTACTTCGTCGCCACCGCGCAGGTGGGCAAGGGCGACCGCGTCCTCGACCTGGCCGGCGGCACCGGCGATATCGCCGCATTGCTGAAGGACCGCGTCGGCGGCGACGGGCAGGTGGTGCTGGGCGACATCAACGCCGGCATGCTCACCGTCGGCCGCGACCGCATGGTCGACCGCGGCAAGGTGCGCGGTCTTGAATACGTGCAGTGCAATGCCGAGAAGCTGCCGTTCCCGGACGGCAGCTTCGACCTGGTCACCATCGCCTTCGGCTTGCGCAACGTCACCGACAAGGACGCGGCGTTGCGCGAGATGCTGCGCGTGCTCAGGGTCGGCGGGCAGGCGCGGGTGCTGGAGTTCTCGCAGGTGCAGGCGGAATGGTTCAGGCCGCTGTACGACTTCCACTCGTTCAAGGTGCTGCCGAAGCTGGGCAAGCTGTTCGCCCATGACGCCGGCAGCTACCAGTACCTGGCCGAGTCGATCCGCCAGCATCCGCCGCAGGAGGAGTTGAAGGCGATGATGGAAGCGGCCGGCTTCGCGCGCGTCGGCTACCACAACCTCAACGCCGGGATCGTGGCGATCCATACCGGCTACAAGGTCTGAGTCCGGCCCTGTCGTCCCGAGCGCAGCGCGGGATCTGCTTGTCGGGGACACCGTACCTTCGCGTCACGCAGCAGATTCGTCACTGCGTTCGGAATGACAAGGTGCTGGATGCTGCTCCCGTATCACGCACCCCTTACCCTGCTTCGCTGCGCGAAGCTGTCCCGCACTCCGTGCTCCGGCCCTTGCGCGCGGCGCAAGGGCGTTCGGTCGTGCGCGAGCCAGTGGCTCGCAAGCCGCACGCCCTCACCCCCGCAAGCGGGGCGAGGGCGACTTCTTCCTTCTTCCATCACGCGGGGCGAGGGCGGCTTCTTCCTTCTCCCGGCACGCGGGCGGCGCGAGGGCTGTTCCTTCTCCCCGCATGCGGGGAGAAGGTGCCGAAGGCGGATGAGGGGCCGCTTTACCGGCCTACGGCTGCCAGCCGTAGCTCAGCTTCACGAACAGGCTGCGCGTGTTGCCGAACAGGTCCGGGTTGTCGTCGTCCATGAACGCGCCGTAGGACCCGCCGGCGTAGACCACGGTATGCGGGTTGACCTTGTACGAATAGACCATCTGCGCGGCCCAGTCGCGCGCGGTGTCGTCGACCGGGTCCGGGTACAGCGCCTGGTTGCGACTCACCTGGCTGCCCTGCAGGGTCAGGCGCAGGCGCTGGCGCGGGTCGAACTGCCAGCTGCCGCCGGCGTTGAGCACGGTGGCCACGAATGCGGTTTCGCCATCGCGGCGCATGCGCTGGCGGACCAGGTCCCAGTCCATCGCCACCCCGCGGCCGATGTTGGCGTTGCCCCAGAATTCGAGCATCGTGAGGCGGCCGGTTTGCTCCGCGTCGAGGTCGATCATCGTGCCCACCTGTGCGTACGCACCGAGCTGCAGGTTGCCGGTCGGGCGGAAGTTGCCGTTGACGTCGACGTAGTGCTCGTCGAACAGCGTGCCCTGCCAGTAGCGCACGCGGGTCATGCCGTGCAGGCTGAGGTTGCTCTGCTTCGGGCCCTGGACGCTGGCCTGGCCTTCGAACTCGCGTTCCAGCAACTGCCCGTCGTAGCGGTGGGTGATGTCGAAATCGGCGTACACGTTGATGCGGTTGAACGCCTTGTCGTCGCGGAACCAGCTGTGGCCGCCGCCGACCAGCGACTTGTCGTAGCCGACCTGGCCCATGAAGCCAAGGTCCGCGCGGAAGCCCGGGTCGATGTCCATGTGCCAGGCGCCGAAGTTCCAGTTGCGGTTGCTGAAGGCGTATTCGGCGCGCCAGGCGTTGCCGGCGGGCGTGGGGTCGTCGCCGAGCTCGTCCTTGTAGGTGTCGGCGATCTCCACCGGGTATTCGGACTGGCTGTGCAGCAACTGCGCGGTCGCGGTGTGCGCGCCCTGCTGCCAGCGCGCATCCACGCCGGCGACGTTGTTGGCGTAGTCGTCGCCCTGGCGGAAGGTGCCGATCGCGCCGACGCTGACATGGGTGTTGAAGTCGTAGCGGTAGCGTCCCACCGCGACGTTCGCCTTCTGGTCGAGTTGCTCGAAGCCGGAGCCGAGCACGCCCGGCACCAGCAGCAGGGTGGTGGCGTCGCGCGCGACGATCGCGCCGTAGGCGCCGCTGCCGGTGCGGCCGGTCACGCGCAGGCCGAAGTCCGGATCGGCGATCTGCCGCGTGTAGAGCACGTTGAACTGGCTGGTGAAATAGTCCGCGCCCTCG
>JAKFDF010000175.1:0-4952 GCA_036676275.1 Lysobacter sp. | reverse complement strand
CGGCGGGTCGAGCACCACGGTGTCGCCGGGCGACAGCCCGGACAGCACCTGGCGGTCGTCGCCCAGCGCGCGGCCCGGTTTCACTGCGCGCAGCTGCACCGTGCCGCCGTCGCCGAGCGCGAAGGCCACGTCCTGGCCGTCGCGTTGCACCAGCGCCGCGGCCGGCACGCGCACGCCCCGGGGCTGGCTCGCTTCGGGTTTGGGCGCGGACTCGAGGAAGCTGACCTTGACCCCCATGTCCGGCACGATCCGCGGGTCGCGCACGTTCAACGCGATCCGCACCTTGACCGTGGCCTTGCTGCGGTCGGCGGTGGGGATGATCGCGATCACCTCGCCCGGGATCCGCCAGTCCGGATAGGCGTTGAGGGTGGCCACCACCGGCATCTCCGGCTTGACCCGGCCGATGTAGGACTCGCCGACATCGACCTCCACTTCCAGCGATTCCATGTCGACGATCGTGCCGATGCCGGTGCGGGTGAAGCCGCCGCCGGCCGACAGCGGCGACACGATCTCGCCGGGCTGCGCGGCCTTGGCGATCACCACCCCGGCGAACGGCGCGCGCACGATGGTGTTGTCGAGCCCGTTTTCGGCGATCTTCAACTGGTCGCCGGCGACCTGCGCGTTGCGCCGCGTGGTGGCGAGCTGCGCGCGCAGCGAGTCGCGTTGCGCGATCGCCTGCTCGTACTGCGACTTGGACACCAGCTGCTGGCTGGCCAGCGAGCCCAGGCGCGCGGCGTTGGCCTCGGCCTCGCGCAGCTGCGCCTGCACCCCGACGGCCTGGCTGCGGGCGGCGCCGAGCTGCGCCATGGCGAGGTCGCGCTGGGCGTCGGCGTCCACCGGGTCGAGCGTGGCCATGATCTCGCCGGCTTCGACGTGCTGGCCTTCCTCGATCCGAACCTCGCGCACCTTGCCGGTGATCTTGGCCGACACCGTCGCCATCCGGCGCGCGACCACGTAGCCGGTGGCGTCGAGCACCGAGGCGCTGCCGCCGCCGTCGCCGATCGCGACCACGGCGGCGGTGCGCACCTCGATCGCCTTGTCGCGACCGAACAGCGCCCAGGCCAGCAGCGCCAGCACGATCACCGCGGCCGCGACCCCCAGCCCGATCCACAACCCGCGCCGCGACGGCGGCGGCGGCGCGCTGCGGTCGATGCGCAGTTCCTTGAGCAGGTCGGCGGAAGTGTTCATTCGGTCGATGGGGGCGCTGGGCAAGGGGCCTAGTGTGACGGTGGCCATGGAACGCCGCCACCCTACGCAAGGAGGCCGGTCCAGTCACGTGATGGATGTCATGCCGTTCGGGTGATGCCTGCGACTGGGCGGATGCCGGGGCGACCGGCATGGTGGCGGCATTCCGCACGAGCGTGCGCCGGGCGTGGCGATCGACATGGCGATGGACAGGATCGGGGCAAGCGGCGCGATCCGCGGCGGCGGCGTGGTGCTGGCGCGCTTGTCGGGCGTGCACAAGCGCTACGGCAAGGTGCAGGCGCTGCGCGGCGTCGACCTCGAATTGCGCGGCGGCGAACTGCTGGCGCTGCTCGGCCCGAACGGCGCCGGCAAGACCACCGCGATCGCGCTACTGCTCGGGCTGCTGCGTGCCGACAGCGGCACGGTCGAGCTGTTCGGCGCCGATCCGCAGGACATCGCCGCGCGCCGCAGCATCGGCGTGATGCTGCAGGACGCCTCGCTGCCGCCGACGCTCAAGGTCGGCGAACTGCTGCGGCTGGCCGCGAGCTATTACCCGGCACCGCGCGGCGTGGTCGAGAGCGCGGAGCTGGCCGGCGTCGCCGACCTGCTGCAGCGTCCCTACGCGAAGCTGTCGGGCGGCCAGCAGCGCCGCGTGCAGTTCGCGCTGGCCTTGTGCGGGCGGCCGCGGCTGCTGTTCCTCGACGAGCCCACCGTCGGCATGGACCTCCAGGCGCGGCAGAAACTGTGGAGCGCGATCCGCGCGCTGGTCGCCGACGGCTGCGCGGTGGTGCTCACCACCCATTACCTGGAGGAAGCCGAGGCGCTGGCCAGCCGCGTCTGCGTGATGGCGCACGGCCGCATCATCAGCGAAGGCAGCGTCGACGCGCTGCGCGCGCGGGTGGCGCTCAAGCGCGTGCGCTGCAGCTCGCGGCTGGATGTCGCCAGCGTCGCCGCGTGGCCGGAAGTGGTGGAGGCGCGGATGGACGGCGATCGCCTTTGGATGTCGACCGCGCACGCCGAAGCGTTGCTGCGCCGGCTGCTCGCCGCCGACGACCAGCTCGACGCGCTCGAGGTGCAGGCCGCCGGCCTGGCCGAGGCCTTCACCGAACTCACCGACGCGGCCGACAGCGCGGCCGCCAGCCAGCGCGAGGCCGCCTGATGGACGCCACCACCATGAGCGCCGCCGTTGCGATGCCGCGCGCGCGGATCTTCGGCGCCTACGTCGAGGAAGCGCGCTGCGAAGTGCTGCGCTACCTGCGCAACCCCGGTTTCCTGCTGCCGATCGTCCTGTTCCCGGCCGTCTTCTACCTGATGTTCGGGATCGCGCTCAACCACGGCAACGGCGAGGCCGCGCGCTACATGCTCGCCAGCTACAGCACCTTCGGGGTGATGGCGCCGGGGCTGTTCGGCTTCGGCGTGTCGCTGGCGCTGGAGCGCGACAGCGGCCTGCTCACGCTCAAGCGCGCGCTGCCGATGCCGCCGGGCGCCTACCTGCTGGGCAAGATGCTGATGGCGATGTGCGTGGCCGCGACCGTCGGCGCGCTGTTGCTGGCGATGTCGGTGTTCCTCGCGCACGCCGGCCTGGGCCCGACGCAGATGCTGGCGCTGCTGGCCACCGACGTGCTCGGCGTGCTGCCGTTCTGCGCGCTCGGGCTGCTGGTCGGCACCCTGCTCAAGGGCCAGGGCGCGCCCGGCCTGCTCAACATGGTCTACCTGCCGATGGCGTTCCTGTCCGGGTTGTGGTTCCCGCTGCAGGTCATGCCGAAGTTCCTGCAGCAGCTGGCGCCGCTGTGGCCGAGCTACCACCTCAACGCGCTGGCGCTGTCCGCGGTGGGGCTGTCGGACGCGTCGCGCCTGCCGCACGTGCTGGTGCTCGCCGGCTTCACCCTCGGCTTCCTGCTGCTGGCCGCGCGGCGCCTGCGCCGCAACGGTTGAAGTAGCATCGGCGCACGACAGGACAGGGAACCAGGCGTGCTTCGCGAACGGCTCAGGCAATGGGCGGCCCGGTGGCTGGCGCCGGCCCCGGACTCGTCGGTGGCGCGCAACCTGCGCCGCGGCAAGTCGCCGTGGACCGACGGCGTGCACCTGCTGTGGTCGGCCTGGATCTTCATCACCCCGCTGTTCGGCGGCGGCCACTACGGCTGGCGCTGGGTCGCGATCACGCTGGCCTCGTATCCGTTGTTCCTGCTGTTCTACGCCAAGGTGCTGCTGTCGCCGCGGCGGACCGCGTGGCGCTACGCGCTGGCGATGGTCGCGCTGTGCCTGGTGCTGCTGCCGTGGTACCCGTCGGGCCTGAGCTACTTCGTGTTCGGCTGCGTGATGCTGCACACCGGCCAACGCGGCTCGCTGCCGCGCTACCTGCTGCACGTGGTGGCGTTGAACGCGCTGCTGGGGGCCGCCGCGTGGATGGCCGGGTATCCGTGGCAGGCGTTGTTCTGGATGCTGCCGATGACCCTGATCATCGGCGTCATCGTCAACGTCGAGTCGATGGCGCACGAGAAGGACGTGGCGCTGCAGCTCTCGCACGACGAAGTGCGGCGGCTGGCGGCCACCGCCGAGCGCGAGCGCATCGGCCGCGACCTGCACGACCTGCTCGGGCACACGCTGTCGCTGATCACGCTGAAGCTGGAGCTGTCGCGCAAGCTGATTGATCGCGACAAGGACGCGGCGCGGCGCGAGATCACCGAAGCCGAGAAGGTCGCGCGCCACGCGCTGGCCGAAGTGCGCAGCGCGGTCACCGGCTTCCGCGCCGCCGACCTCGCCGCGGAACTGGCGTCGGCGCGGCTGCTGCTGGAATCCTCTGGGGTCGCGCTCGGCTACGACCCGCCGCCGCCGCTGTCGCCGGAACTCGAGCGGCCGCTGGCGTTGGTGCTGCGCGAGGCGGCGACCAACATCGCCCGCCATGCCGGCGCCAGCCAGGCGCAGGTGGGCTTCGCCCGCGAAGGCGGCAGCCTGCGCATGCGCATCGTCGACGACGGCCGCGGCGGCATCGACGGCGAGGGCAACGGCCTGGCCGGGATGCGCGAACGCGTGCGCGCGCTGGGCGGCAGCCTGGCGATCGCGTCGACGCGCGGCGGCACCACCCTCGAGATCGTGGTGCCATTGCCGAGCGCCTCGTTGATCGCGGCCGCCGTGCAGTCGATGTCGGCGATGGAGCACGACGCGTGATCCGGGTGCTGCTGGCGGAAGACCAGGCGATGGTGCGCGGCGCGCTGTCGGCGCTGTTGTCGCTGGAAAGCGACATCGAGGTGCTGGGCTCGGCGCCCGATGGCGAGGCCGCCTGGCGCGAACTGCAGCGGCTCAAGCCCGAGGTGCTGGTCACCGACATCGAGATGCCGGGCCTTACCGGGCTGGAACTTGCGCAGCGCGTGCAACGCCAGCAGCTGCCGGTGCGGGTGGTGATCCTGACCACGTTCGCGCGCCCGGGCTTCCTGCGTCGCGCGCTCGACGCCGGGGTCTGCGGCTACCTGCTCAAGGACGCGCCGGCCGAACAGCTCGCCGATGCGATCCGCACGGTGCAACGCGGCGGCCGCAGCATCGACCCGCAACTGGCGATCGACGCGTGGTCGGAAGCCGACCCGCTCAACGACCGCGAGCGGCAGGTGTTGCGGCTGGCCGGCGACGGCCTGTCCGCGGGCGACATCGCGACCCTGCTCAACCTCTCGGCCGGCACCGTGCGCAACTACCTGTCCGAAGCGATCGGCAAGCTCGGCGCCGGCAACCGTATCGAGGCCTTCCGCATCGCCCGCCAGAAAGGCTGGCTGTAA
>JAKFDF010000174.1:0-1765 GCA_036676275.1 Lysobacter sp. | reverse complement strand
GTGGCGGAGGAAAAAGCCACCGCGCTGTACGGCGTGCCGACCATGTTCATCGCCGAGCTGGATCACCCGCGCCGCGCCGAGTTCGACCTGTCCAGCCTGCGCACCGGGATCATGGCCGGCGCCACCTGTCCGATCGAGGTGATGAAGCGGGTGATCAAGGAGATGCACATGGCCGAGGTGCAGATCGCCTATGGCATGACTGAGACCAGCCCGGTATCGACCCAGACCGCCGCCGACGACCCGCTGGAACTGCGCGTGACCAGCGTCGGGCGCACCCAGCCGCAGCTGGAAAGCAAGATCGTCGACGGCGACGGGCGCATCCTGCCGCGCGGCCAGACCGGCGAACTGTGCACCCGCGGTTACAGCGTGATGCTCGGCTACTGGAACAATCCGCAGGCCACGTTTGATGCCATCGACCCGGGACGCTGGATGCACAGCGGCGACCTGGCGGTGATGGACGAGCAGGGCTATGTGCGTATCGTCGGCCGGAGCAAGGACATGATCATCCGCGGCGGCGAGAACATCTACCCGCGCGAGATCGAGGAGTTCCTCTTCGGCCACCCGGCGGTGGCGGACGTGCAGGTGATCGGCGTGCCCGACGCCAAGTACGGCGAGGAGATTGCCGCGTGGGTCAAGCAGCATCCCGGCCACGATTGCCACGCCGAGGAACTACGCGCCTACTGCAAGGCCCACATCGCCCACTTCAAGGTGCCGCGCTACTTCAAGTTCGTCGACGAGTTCCCCATGACCGTGACCGGCAAGGTGCAGAAGTTCCGCATGCGTGAGCTGATGCTGGCGGAGCTGGAGCGGGTGGCCTCTTGATGCGCATGGACACGGGATCGGCATGACCGACAACACTGTCGAAAAAGGCACCATCTCGGTCAGGCTGGTGAGCGAGGCGCTGCAGCAATGGCGCGCGCAGGGGTACGACTGCGGCGAACTGCTGGCCCAGGCCGGGATCGCCGCCGAGCTGCTCGGCAAGCCCTATGCGCGGGTGTCCGCGCAGGCCTATGCGCGGTTGTGGCTGCTGCTAGCCAAGGCGATGGACGACGAGTTCTTCGGCATGAACCCTCGGCGGATGAAGCCCGGCAGTTTCGCCTTCATGGTGCGCAGCGCGTTGCGCGAGCCGAGCCTCGGCGCGGCGCTGGACAGCGCCCTGGCCTTTCTCGCGCTGGTGTTCGACGGCCTGACGCCGCGCCTGGAACGCCAGGGCGGGCTGGCGGCAATCGTCATCGACGAGCCGCCGGGGCAGGCCTGTCGCGCCTTCGGCTGCTTCACCCTGTGGATGATCGTGCACGGTCTGGCCTGCTGGCTGCTGGGCCGGCGCATTCCGATCCTCGCGGCCGAGCTGCGCTGCCCGGCGCCGGACTACCTCGAGGATTATCGGGTGATGTTCAGCAGCAACCTGCGCTTCGCCCGGCCGCGCAGCCGCCTGCTGTTCAATGCCGATTGCCTGGACCTGCCGGTACGCCGCAGCGAGCGCGAGCTCAAGCGTTTCCTCGCCGGCGCACCGGCCAACATCCTGGTCAGGTACCGCGATCCGCAGAGCCATGCGGCGCGGATCAAGGCCTACCTGCGCAGTCTCAAGGCCGAGCGCTGGCCGGATTTCGAGGCGCTCGCCAGGCACTTCTTCATGGCGCCCTCGACCCTGCGGCGCAGGCTGGCGCTGGAAGGCCAGTCCTACCAGGGGCTCAAGGACCAGCTCCGCCGCGACCTGGCCATCGCCCGCCTGGACGGCGGCGAAGGCAACTTCGCCGAGCTGGCG
>JAKFDF010000173.1:0-37407 GCA_036676275.1 Lysobacter sp. | reverse complement strand
CCCCACTTGTCCTTGCACCAACCGCATTCGCTTTCCTGGCCGCCGTTGCCGACGATCGCGTTCCAGTAGCGATCGGTCTCGGCCTGGTCGTCGGTCGCCACCTGGAACGAGAACGCCTCGCTGTGCTTGAACGCGGGTCCGCCGTTCAGGCCGATGCAGGGGATGCCGAGCACCGTGAACTCCACGGTCAGGACGTCGCCCTCCTTGCCGCCAGGGAAGTCGCCGGGCGCGCGGTGGACCGCGCCCACCGCGCTGTCGGGGAAGGTGCTGGCATAGAAGTTCGCGGCGTCGAGCGCGGTGCCGTCGTACCAGAGGCAGATCGTGTTCCTGGGGGTCATGTCGCGTCTCCTGTGGAGGATGGACGGGTGGTGCGGGCGTGCGAACCGCGGGCAGGCCGGGGGGCGACTAGCCCGCCGGCGCCGCACGGCGATGCGATATTTGGCGCTTGGCGGCATACATCGCACGGTCGGCATGCGCGAGCAGGGTCCGCAGGTCGCTTCCGTCGGCCGGGTAGCAGGCGATGCCGATGCTGGCGTCGAGCCGGATCGGGCCATCGGGCAATGGATAGGGCAACCGCAGCTGGCCGCGCAGGGACGCGGCGACTGCGGCGGCCGCGGCGGCGTCGCGGCAGCCCGGCAGCAGCACGACGAATTCGTCGCCGCCCACGCGGGCGACGAGGTCGCCTTCGCGCAGCGGCTGCTGCAGGCGCCGCGCGACCTCGCGCAGGACGCGGTCGCCGGCGTCGTGGCCGCCGCGGTCGTTGGCGGCCTTGAAGCCGTCGAGGTCGAGGTAGAGCAGGGCAAGCTTGCTTCCCGCCGCGGACGCGTCGTCGATGGCCTGCTGCAGGACGCGTTCGAGCCGGTCGCGGTTCGGCAGCCCGGTCAACAGGTCGTGTCCGGCCCGGTGTTCGAGATCGCGTTCGGCCCGCCGCAACGCACCGACTTCATGGGCCACGGCGATGCGCACCCCGTACTCGGGCAGCCAGCGCGCGGACCACTGGATGTCGACGATGTGGCCGTCCTTGTGGACATAGCGATTGCGGTAATGGTTCTGCAATTCCCCCGCCATCACCTGCTCGGCCTGCTGCAGTGTCGCCTCGAGGTCGTCCGGATGGACCAGGTCGAAGGCCCGCAGGCCGATCGCCTCGGCCGGGGCATAGCCGAAGATGCGCTCGAAGCTCGAACTGACGAACTGGAAGCGGCCGTCGCGATCCACGACGCAGATCGCGTCCGGCACGAGGTCCAGCAATTCGGCGAGGGGAGGGAGCTTCAGCGGCATCTGATGGCGGGTGGGGTGCGGGCGTCGTGGGGAAGGTAGCAGCAGTTGAATGAAGCAGGGACCTCGGGACGCGCTGGCCGTGGCCCGCCGACATCGGGCCGGCGATGGCGCCGCGTGGTGGAATTGCCGAGGCGCGGTTCCCGGGGGCTTCGGCGCTCCGGCGATCCCGGCTTCACGCATGAACAGGTATTGCTGCACGCAGTTCCACGACCCGCAAGCCGATGCCCAAGCGCCCGTCCTCCGGCAAGACCACGCCAGCGCGGGCCGCGAAGCCCGCCGCGGCGAGGAACGCGGCCACCCGCGTCGCACGCAAGCTCGACCCGACCAAGCCGACCGCGTCGCGCGCGCAGAGCGGCAAGTCGACGCGGCGACCGGCGATCGAGGCGCTGGTCCGCAGCGCGCGCGGCAGCCTGCCGGTCGCGCTGCTGCGCCGCTTCATCGATGTCGACCTGCTGGCGCAGGCCGCGGCGCTGGCGCTGTACGCGTTGCTGTCGCTGGCGCCGTTGCTGCTGATCCTGGTGTGGTTGACCGATGCGATCGTGCCGGGCGCGCAGGAGGCGCTGATGCAGCAGATCGCCATGCTGGCGGGCACCGAGGCCGAGCACGTGGCGCGCACCATCGTCAGCAATGCCAGGCAGCGGCCGGACACCGGCTCGATCGCCGGCTGGTGGAGCCTGGGGTTGTTGTTCGTCGGTGCGACCGCGGTGTTCGCGCAACTGCAGGACGTGCTCAACAAGATCTTCCGCACCGATGCGACGGCGCTGCCGGGGCTGCTGGCATGGCTGCGCAAGCGCGTCTTCTCGCTGGGACTGGTGTTCGCCCTGGGGTTCCTGCTGGTGGTGTCGATGACCCTGAGCACGGTGCTGCAGCTGCTGTTCGAGCGGATGGAGTGGATGCTGCCGCTGATGGCGATCGTCGCCTCCTGGCTGGTGTACGCGCTCGGGTTCGCGCTGATGTACCACTACCTGCCGGACCGGCGGGTCGGCTGGCGGCGCGCGCTTGGCGGTGGTGCGGCGACGGCACTGATGTTCCTGCTGGGGCGCGCGGCGATCGGCTGGTACCTGGGGCGCGCCGATCCCGGCTCTGCCTACGGCTCGATGGGCACGATCGTGCTGGCACTGGTGTGGATCTATTACGCGGCGCTGATCGTGTTCGTCGGCGCGCTGCTCACGGCGGTGGTGGACGAGCGGGCCAAGGCGCGCCGCGGCGCGGGCAAGGGATGAAGGCCTGCCGGGGGAGTGGAGCGGACGCGCGCGCGACGATCCCGCCTGCAGGCTATGGGCCGTTCGGTGCGGCAAACGAACAGGGCGCGAGCTGCTCGCCCGGCGCGTACACCACGATCTTCGCGGTCTTCTTCTGCACCCGCCGGATCGGCGGGGTGGCGCCGATCGCGAACGCCACGCGCTGGTTGTCGCCGATGGCGCGGGTGGTGACGCCGCCGGCGGCGGCGCCTGCAAGCTTTGCTGCCTTGACGGCCTGCACCATGCCGGCGGCGCCAGGGAGCAGGCCCGCCTTCCACCCTTCATTCCACCGCGATCGTGCCCTTCATCATCGCGGAGTGGCCCGGGAAGCTGCAGAAGAATTCATACGGGCCGCCGTCCTTGATCTTGCCGACGTCGAAGCTCACCGAGGTGCTCTGGCCGCCGCCGACGACGTCCGAATGGGCAATCACGCGGGTGTCTCCCGGCTTGACGTACATCGCCGCGGCGCCGGCGGCCATGCCGTCGGCGGCCACCGCCTGCATGTCGGACGCCCTGGCGATCACCACGTTGTGGCCCATCGCCGCCACCGGCATCGTCCCGGTGTGCTTCAAGGTGATGGTGAAGCTGGTGCACGAGGCTGGCACGGTGATGGAACCGACGTTGAACTGCATCGCGTCGCTGCCTTCGATCTCGGTGCTGCAGTCGCTGACCACCGCGGCCGGCTTGTCGCTGGCGGCGGGCGGCGTGGCGGCAGGCGTCGCCACCGGGGCGGTTTCGATCGGCGGCGGCGTTTCCGTGGCGGGCGCGGGTGCGGGCGTCGTGGCGGTTTCCGACGGCGGCTGCTGGCCGCCGCAGGCCGCCAGGCCGATCAGGCAGGCGGCGGTGAGCAGGGCAGTGCGGGAATGTGCGTTCATCGTGGATCTCCGGTTGGAATCAGGTTGCATGATCGGCTTGCTGGCCCTTGCCCGCGCGTGAAGAAACCATTCGCGCGAGGGAATGAAGGCCCGGGATCGTGCAGGTTCAACGCAAGCGGGGGCGTGCGTTCGGATTGACGGCCCCGTCGCGCCGTCCCGCCTAGGCTCGTTTGCCACCCACGGGAACGGCGCATGGCCACGCACGAGGGCGAAGCCCGGCAGGACAACCAGCAAGCCGCGCGCTCCGGAAACCGGCGCGGCGACGGCGTCGCGCTGTCCGCCTCCGAAGAGCGCGAGGTCGAGCACAAGTTGCCGCCCAGCGTGCAGGTGCTGCACGAGGCGGTGCGCATCCAGGGCGAGATGGAGATGTCGCGCAGCATGCCCGCACTGGCGTGGTCGTCGCTGGCGGCGGGCCTGTCGATGGGGTTCTCGATGCTGGTGCCCGCGCTGCTGCAGGTGCAGCTTCCCGACGGCCCGGCCTGGAAGCTGTTGGCGACATCCGGCTATGCCGTGGGTTTCCTGATCGTGATCCTCGCGCGGCAACAGTTGTTCACCGAAAACACGACCACCGCGGTGCTGCCGCTGATGACCCACCCGGGCCTGCGCCCGCTGCTGCGGTTGTTGCGCCTGTGGGGCATCGTGCTGCTCGGCAACATCCTGGGTGGCGCGGTGTTCGCCTTCGCCATCGGCCATATGCCGATCGTCGAACCGGCGGTCCATGGCGCCATGCGCGCGGCGGCCTTGGAGTTGCTGGGCAACGCGCCGTGGGCGTTGTTCAGCAAGGGCATCGTCGCCGGCTGGCTGATCGCCACCCTGGTCTGGCTGCTCGCCGCGGCGGAACACGCCAGGCCGCTGGTGATCGTGCTGCTGACCTGGCTCGTGGGCATCGGCGGCTTCGCGCACGTCGTCGTCGGCTCGACCGAGGTGTTGTTCCTGGTGTTCGACGGCGGCGCCGGGCCCGGGCAATTCGTGGCGTTCCTGTTGCCGACGCTGGCGGGCAACGTGGTAGGCGGCAGCGTGATCTTCGCCCTGATCAGCCATGCGCAGGTGCGCAGCGACGAACCCGGTTGAGAGCGGCCCCGGCCACCTTCGGTCGCCCTGGCCACGGGTTCTCACGCGCCGGTGACCGGGCCTCTGCAAGGCTGCCGCCATCCGCACCAAGGCCATCCACATGCCCGGGACTTCCCCGATCACCGGCGAGTTGTCGAACAGCAAGGTCGCCGCCGTATTCGCGCGCGAAACCACCGCGCACGCGGCGGCGCGGGCGCTGTCCGCCGCCCTGTCGCTGGGCGAGGCGCAGGTGCAGGTCATCGCGCCGGGCGAGCCGCATCCTGGCAGCAAGCTGGAGCCGGAGAGCCGCGGCATCTGGCGGACGATCGTGGTCGCCCATGTCCGGCTGGGCATCGCCGGCGCGGTGCTCGGGGTGCTGGCATTCGCCGCGCTGCATGCGGCCGGGGTGCGCTTCATCGTCAGTTCCCCGGTGGCGGCGGGATTGATCCTGCTGTTCTTCGGCACCGTCGGCGGCCTGATGCTGGGCGGGCTGGTCTCGCTGCGGCCGGACCACGACCGCTACGTGCAGGCCGCGCGCGATGCGATCGCCAGCGGCAGGACCACGGTCGTGGTGCATGCGTTCTCCGTGGCGCAGCGCGAGCAGGCCGCGGAGCTGCTGCGCGCGCAAGGCGGCGAGGTGACCTCGACGTTGTAGGTCGTGGTCGGCGCCCCGGCTTTCCCGGGGCGATGCCCGCCAGGCGCGTTTGCAGCGCGCCGATGTCCGCCAGCATCACCGCCGCGCCCTCGGCGAGGAAGCGGACTGTCCTGCAAGACCGGCACGGGACTTGATCCCGGTCAATGTCGCCGGCCGGCGTTGTGCCATGGTGCCCATGTACCCGGCAGGAGGTGCGTCATGACCGCATTCAGCGCGTCGATCCGCAAGCTGGCCAAGGGCAACAAGGACTTCCGTCGCGAGGTCGCCACCGGCGGCCATTCGCAGGTGGTGCTGATGTGCCTGCGCCCGGGCGAGGCGATCGGCGAGGAAATCCACGAGGACACCGACCAGATCTTCGTCGTCGCCAGGGGCCGCGGCGAAGCGGTGCTGGACGGGGTGGCAGGGGCGCTGGACAAGGGCACGCTGCTGCTGGTGCCCGCGGGAATGCGCCACGACATCCGCAACACCGGCGACAAGCGGCTGCGGCTGGTGACGATCTACTCGCCGCCGCACCACGCACCCGGCACCGTGCACGCGACCCGCGAGGACGCGATGCTCGCGGAGGGCCGCGGACGTGCTTGAGTTCATCGACGGCGCCGACGGCGTGGTCGCGATGACGGTGTCCGACAAGATCACCGGCGCCGACCTGGCGGCGATGATGGAGCGCGTCGAGCAGGCCATGGCCAGGCGCGACGTGATCCATGTGTTCGTGGAGACCCGGTCGGTCGATGCGATCGAGGTCTCCGGCCTGGCGTCGCACATCGCGCGGGCGATGCCGTTGCTGGGCAGGCTCAAGCACTTCGGCAGGGTGGCGGTGGTCGCCGACCAGGCCTGGGTGCGGGCCGGCACCCGGATCGAAAGCGCGTTGCTTCCATTCGTCAGCTACCGGGTGTTCATGCCCGCGCAGCGCGACGAAGCGCTTGCCTGGGTGCGGGGCGGGTGAATTCCGCCCCGTGTTTCCATCCGCCTCACACGGGAGTCATCCATGGCCACTTTTCGTTTTTCCATCCGCATGACCGCGCTGGCCTCGACGCTGTTGTTGGCGCTGGCGTTGTCGAACCCGGCGATGGCCCATTGCGACAGCATGGACGGCCCGGTCGTCGCCGATGCGCAGAAGGCCCTCGCCGCGAAGGACGTGACCCCGGTGCTGAAGTGGGTGCGCGCCGGGGACGAGGTGTCGATCCGAAAGGCTTTCGACATGGCCCTGGCGGTGCGCGGCGAAAGCGACGTCGCCAGGGATGTCGCGGATCGCTACTTCTTCGAGACCCTGATCAGGATCCATCGCGCCAGCGAAGGCGAGGGCTTCACCGGGCTCAAGCCCGCGGGAAGCGTCGCCCCGGGGATCGCGGCCGCCGACAAGGCGCTGGTCGAAGGCAACGTCGACCGCCTTGCCGACGACATGGCGGCCGAGGTGCGGCATGGCATCCAGCAGCGTTACGAACAGGCCTACCGGGCGCGGCAGGTGGCCGGCCAGTCGGTCGCGCAGGGCCGGGACTACGTGCAGGCCTATGTCGAGTTCACCCATTTCGTCGAGGCCGTGGATGGCCTGGCCAAGGCAGGCGCGAGCCACAAGCACGCCGAAAGCATGGAACAGGCCCACTGACCGTTGAAGTCCCGGGGACGACGGAACAACAATGAGGCCCGGTCGTTCATCGCCGTGGCGACGAATGCCCCGGCCTCGGCACTCCGCGTCCATGGAGAACGCCGGTGAGTGATCGCATCGCACATGCGGGACTGGCGGCGCTACGGATGGATGCCGACCAGGCCGCGGCGCAGATCGCGCCCGGCATGACCGTGGGCATGAGCGGGTTCACCGGCGCCGGTTACCCCAAGGCCGTGCCGCTGGCTTTGGCCACGCGCATCACCCGGGCGCATGCGCGCGGCGAACCGTTCCGCCTGCGGGTGTTGACCGGCGCCTCCACCGCGCCCGAGCTGGATGGCGCGCTGGCGCGTTCGGGCGGCATCGATTTCCGGCTGCCCTACCAGTCCGACCCCGAACTGCGCGCGCGCATCAATCGCGGCGAGATCGAGTACATGGACATCCACCTGGGGCACGTCGCCCAGTACGCGTTGTTCGGCTTCCTCGGGCGGATCGACCTGGCGATCATCGAGGCCACCGCGATCCTGCCCGACGGCCGCTTGCTGCCGTCCACGTCGGTCGGCAACAACAAGACCTGGCTGGACCTGGCCGACAAGGTCATCGTCGAGGTCAACCACCGCCAGCCGATGGGGCTGGACGGCATGCACGACATCTATTACGGCACCGCGCTGCCGCCGAACCGCAAGCCCATCCCGCTGCTGCGGCCGGGCGACCGCATCGGCGAACCCTACCTGCGCGTGGATCCGGCGAAAGTGGTGGCGGTGGTGGAAACCGACGCGCCGGACCGCATCGGGCACTTCAATCCGCCGGACGATGTTTCGAAACGGATCGCCGCCCACCTGGTGGAATTCTTCCGCCAGGAGATCAAGGCCGGCCGCCTGTCCGAACGACTGCTGCCGCTGCAGTCGGGTGTGGGCAACATCGCCAACGCAGTGCTGGCCGGGCTGCGCGAGGGCGGGTTCCACGGCCTGAGCGCGTTCACCGAGGTGATCCAGGACGGCATGCTGGACCTGCTTGCCGACGGCACCATCGAGATGGCCTCGGCCACGTCGTTCTCGCTGAGCCCGGATGGCGTGGACGAATTCGTCCGCAACATCGATCGCTACCGCAGCCGCATCGTGCTGCGGCCGCAGGAGATGTCCAACCACGGCGAACTCATCCGGCGACTGGGCTGCATCGCCATGAACGGCATGGTCGAGGCCGACCTGTACGGCAACGTCAATTCCACCCACGTCGCCGGCAGCAGCATCATCAACGGCATCGGCGGCAGCGGGGACTTCGCCCGCAACGGCTTCCTGTCGTGCTTCATGACCCCCAGCACGGCCAAGGGCGGGGCGATCTCGGCGATCGTGCCGATGGTCAGCCACGTCGACCACACCGAGCACGACGTGGCCGTGGTGGTCACCGAGCAGGGCCTGGCCGACCTGCGCGGGCTGTCGCCCAAGCAGCGCGCGCGCGCGATCATCGCCAACTGCGTGCACCCGGATTACCAGCCGCTGCTGGGCGACTACTTCGTGCGCGCCTGCCGCGACAGCTTCGGCAAGCACACTCCGCACCTGCTGTCCGAAGCCCTGTCCTGGCACCAGCGCTATCTGGATACCGGCAGCATGCGCCCCTGATGCGGGCACGGGTCGCGCCGGCTGCAATCGCACCCGGAAGCGATCATGCCGGGCGCCGCGCGGCGCGGTGCCGGCGGGCGATGTCCAGGGCGGCGACCGCCGCCAGCGGCAATCCGATGGCCCAGCCGAGCATTGCCGCGGGGGGCGGCGCGAATCCGAACAGGCTGGCGAACGCAGGATGCAGCACGGCCAATGCCAGCACGCCGCTGGCGGCCACGCAGACGATCCAGAACGCGCTATTGGGCGTGCGCAGGGCCTGCCACAGCGATCCGCCCGAGCGGTGCAACAGGATCAGGAGCAGGTTGCCGGCGACGAGCGCGATGAAGGCCAGCGCCGACAGTTGCGCGTGCGGAAGCCCCGCGCGCACCGCGATGGCATGGGTCAGGGCCACGGTGGCGAACATCAGCGCGCCTTGCGCCAGCGCGCGCAGCATCGTCCAGCGGTCCAGCAGGCGGCGACCGGCGGCGCGCGGCGGCCGGCGCATGATGTCGTCGGCGGGCGGCTCGCGTTCCAGCACGATGGAACAGGCGGGGTCGATGATCAGTTCCAGGAACACCACGTGCAGGGGCAGGAGCATCGGGGCGGTGCCGACCAGCAGCGGCAGCAGGGCCAGCCCGGTGATCGGCACGTGCACCGCGAGGATGTAGCTCACCGCCTTGGCGATGTTGTCGTAGATGCCTCGCCCGAGGCGGATGGCACGAACCACGCTGACGAAATTGTCGTCGAGCAGCACGATCGACGCGGCCTCGCGGGCCACGTCGGTGCCGCGGCCGCCCATTGCGATGCCGACATGCGAGGCGAGCAGCGCCGGGGCGTCGTTGACGCCATCGCCGGTCATCGCCACGACTTCGCCGCGTTGCTTCAGCGCCTGCACCAGCCGCAGCTTGTGCTCGGGCCGCACGCGGGCGAAGACGCTGCAGGATTCCACCTCGCGTGCCAGCGCCGCATCGTCCCAGCCATCGACGTCGCCGCCGCTCGCCACCCCGGCCACGGTTGCGATCCCGGCCTGGGTGGCGATGGCGCGCGCGGTACCGGCGTGGTCGCCGGTCATCATCACCACGCGCACGCCGGCGGCCCGCGCCTCGGCCACGGCCTCGGGCACCGCCTGCCGCAGCGGGTCGGCGAACCCGATGAGGCCGAGCCATTGCAGCTGGAACGCGGCGGCATCGTCGGGCAGCGCCGACGCCACCGATTCGGGCAGCGTGCCGCCGCCGGCGGCGAGCACGCGCAGGCCGCGCCGGGTCATCGCCTCCACCTGCCGAAGCAGCGCCTCGCGCTCGCTGTCCGGCAAGCGGCACAGGGCGACGATCGTTTCCGGTGCGCCCTTGGCCACCACCCGCGGCTGGCCGCTGTCGCTGCGCCAGACCTGGACATGGGCCGGCAAGCGGCTGGACAGCGGATATTCGCGCAGGCGCCGCCAGCCCTGGGGCTCGGCGGCGAATCCGGCCTTGGCGGCGGCGTCCACCACGGCGCGATCCATCGGGTCGTGCGACATCGGCGGGCAGGCGAGCCTCGCCATTTCGATCAGTTCGCGCGTGTCGCGGCCGTCCAGTTCGGCCACCGCCATGCGGTTTTCGGTCAGGGTGCCGGTCTTGTCGGTGCACAGCACCGTGATCGAGCCCAGCGCCTCGATCGCCGGCGCATGCCGCACCAGCACGTTGTGCCTGGCCATGCGCCATGCCCCCAGCGCCAGGAACACGGTCAGCACGACCGGGAATTCCTCCGGGATGTTCGACATCGCCAGGGTGATGCCGGCCAGGAACGCATCGAGCCAGCCACCACGCAGCCAGCGGTACAGCAGCACCATCGCCACGCAGGTCGCGATGCCCAGGGTCGCGAACAGCGCCACCGTCTGGCGCATTTCGCGCTGCAACGGCGTGCGTTCGATGGCGATGGACTGGAGCGTGCTGCCGATCCTGCCGACGGCCGTGGCGGCGCCGGTGGCCACGACCTGCGCACTGCCGCGCCCGCGCACCACCAGGGTACTGGCGTGCAGCAGGTTGTCGTCGCCATCGGCGGAGCGTGCGACCGGCACCGACTCGCCGGTCAGCAGCGACTCGTCGACATTGAGCTCGGCGCCTTCCAGCACCCGTGCATCCGCCGCGATGCGATCGCCTTCACCGACCAGCAGCAGGTCGCCGACCACCACCTCGCGCGATGGCACCACCGTGGCCACGCCGTCGCGCAGGAGGCGCGCGCGCGGGCTGCTGAGGTCGCGCAGGGCCTGCAGCGCGCGCTCGGACTTGTATTCCTGGTACAGGGTCAGGCTGATCACCAGCGCCACCGAAGCCATCAGCAGGACGGCTTCCCGCGGGTCGCCAAGCAGCATGTAGATGGCGGCCGCCGCGGTGAGCAGCATCAGCATGGGCTCGCGCAACACGTCGGCGACCAGCGTCCAGCCGCGCTTGCGGTCCTGTTCGGGGAGCACGTTGGGGCCGTCGCGCTGCAGCCGGGCAGCGGCTTCGGCGGAGCTGAGTCCCGGCACGGGCGCGGCCGGCATCAGGGCGCCACGATACGGCCGGCTGCCGGACGCGGGCACGGTGGCCCGGCGGCGATCAACGCACGCCTCCGGGAAAATGGGCGCCGGCCAGGTTTTCCACGGCAGCCCCGCGGCAACGGCAACCGGCAACCTGGCATGGCGGCATGGGCACGGCCTAGTTCCGGGTCTCGCTCAAGATGCGTCCCTCGCAGTCGACCACCAGGCGCACGCGCTTGCGGTCATGGTAGAACGTCGCCCGGTACTGCCCGGCATCCTCGTCGATGCCGCGTTCGCACAGCACGGTGATCTTGCGCTGTTCCAGCAGCCGCCGGAAGGTGGCCGCCTCCAGCCCCAGGGCCTGCGCCACGCGCTCGCCGTCGACCTCGATTTCATGCGCCGGGTTGAGTTCGACCGGGATCGTCTTGCCCATGTGCGCAACCTCCAGCGGAGTGGGGCTGCCAGCTTCCCGCGCGCCGGCGGCCGATGCCCTGACCTGGGTCAGGCTGGCGGGCGGAAACTCCCGGCAAGGCGGCGCTTCCGCCGCGCCGCGATGGCCGTGGACCAAGGGCCTCGCCATCGGCGGGCCGGGCCTTACTCCGCCCGCACCCGCCATGCTTCGGCAAGCGAGATCGTGCCGCTGCGCGCCATCGCGATCGCGGCCTGGGTGATCGGCACCATGCCCTCGTCGATCGCCGCGGCATGCAATGCGTCGGCGTCGGCGTCGGCCACGATCAGGCGACGCAGGCGCGGGGTGACCACCATCAGCTCGTACACGGCCTGGCGGCGGTAAACGCCCAGGCCCTCGCACTGGTGGCAACCCTGGCCGACGTGGAAGACCTCGTCCATGCCAACGCCGAGGGTCTCGCGCACGTGCGCGTCGACCGGCTCGATCGCGCGGCAGTGCGGGCAGGTCAGCCGCACCAGCCGCTGCGACATCACCGACAGCAGCGAAGCCCGCAGCAGGTAGGGCTCCACGCCCAGGTCGAGCAGGCGCGTCACCGTGGTGGCCGCGGTGTTGGTGTGCAGCGTGCTCAGCAGCAGGTGGCCGGTGAGCGCGCTTTCCACGGCGATGTCGGCCGTCTCGCGGTCGCGGATCTCGCCGACCATGATCACGTCGGGATCGTGGCGCAGGAAGTTGCGCATCGCGGTGGCGAAGGTGAAGCCGGCCGCGCGGTTCACCTGCATCTGCTGGATGTCGGCGATATGGAACTCGACCGGATCCTCGATGGTGAGGATGTTGATGCGCTGCTTGCGCAGCTCCAGCAGCATCGCGTACAGCGTCGTCGACTTGCCGCAGCCGGTCGGGCCGGTGGCGAGGAACATGCCATGGCTGCGCGCCATCGCATCGGACAGCCGCTCGCGGTCGGCATCGGTGAGGCCGAGCTGGTCCAGGTTCCACAAGCCTTCGGCGGTATCGAGCAGGCGCACCACCACGCTCTCGCCGAACACCGCCGGCAGCACCGAGATGCGCAGGTCCACGTCGCGCCCGCCGTCGAGGTGGAACGTGGCGCGGCCATCCTGCGGGCGCCGGTGCTCGGCGAGGTTCATCGCGGCGAGCACCTTGATCCGGCTCACCACCGCCGGCAGCAGCGCGCGCGACAGCCGGCGCACCGGCAGCAGTTCGTCGTCGATGCGATAGAGCAGGTCCGCGGCCTGCTCGCCGGGGCGCAGGTGGATGTCGGATGCGCGCCGCGCGACCGCGTCGGCGATCAGCGCGTGGACCATGCGCACGACCGGCTGTTCCAGCGCCAGACGATGGGCTTCGCGCTCGTCGGGCGCATCGCCGACGCCGCTGGGATCCAGACCCAGCTGGCGCGCCATCGCCTGGTCCTCGACCTGGTCGTAATGGCGCGCGATGGCCTCGCGGATCTGCAGCGGCGAGGCCACCAGCGGCACCACGCGTTCGCGGCTCAGGAAGTTCAGCAGGACCTGCGCGTCGGGCAGGCCCGGATCCTCCATCGCGACCGCCACCAGCCCGCCCGCCACCCGCAGGGGCACGGCACGCAGGCGCCGGGCCAGCTGCGACGGCACCAGCTCGATGGCCTCCGGCGCGACGTCCACCCCGTCCAGCCTCACGAGCGGCAGGCCGAGGCGCTGCGCCGTGGCGTGGGCGGGCTCGCCCGCGTCCGCGCCCAGCGCCTGCCAGGCCGCCAGGTCGACCGCCGGCTGGGAGGCCGCTGCGAAGACGTCCGGATAGCCGTGCAGATAGGCGTCCACCGCCGCGGTATCGGCCAGCAGCGGCGGGATGATGGTGCGATTTTCCGGGCGCATGGATTCCCCCTTCCGGCCGATCATCGCCGCCGCGCGCGCGGGCGGCATTGACCTGCGGCAAGCCGCGGGGCCGGGCCGGTCCCGCGTGGAGTGCGCGAGTGCCGGCGGCCACGCCCCCACATCCTTGCAGGCCTACGATACCCGCGCCATCGGAAGCCGGAAACGCCGCACGGCCAGTCCCTTCGATCCGCTCCTCGACCGCGCCCACCGGCATGCCACTGCCTTTTTCCACGACCTGCCGGACCGCTTCGTCGGTGCGCGCGCGGGGCGCGAGGAGATGATGGCCGCGCTCGACGCACCGCTGCCGCGGCACGGACCCGGCGGCGGCGCTTCGGGCTGCGCGGCGCCGCGTTACTTCACATGCCCTACGACAGCGGCGTGGCCATCGTGCGCGACACCGGCGACCACCGCGACGCGATGACCTCCGCCGCCGCTACCTGATCCAGAGCCGCGGCGCCGAGCGAGACCTCGTCGACCGCTGCTGCGCCCGCGCGCCAGCCGGTGGGAAGCCCGCGCGGGGTCCCGTGCCAATCGCCCCGGCGCCGATTGCCCTCGGATTGACCCGGATCAAGGGCCCCTCGACCCGCGTCTCCCATCATTGCGACGCCGGAGCCGCCGGCTCCCACGGAGAAGTCGCAATGCAGTTCGAACTGTCCACCCGAAACCTCGACGCGGCGACGCTCGCTGCCGCGCTGCGGCCACTGGATCCCGATGCCAGCATCGCCCTCGACGCCGCCCGCGGCCGCCTGGAAGTGATCTCCGTCGCCACTGCCGCGCAGGTACTGGGTGTCCTGGACGGACTCGGCTGCACGGCGACGCCGCTGGCGCAGGAGGTGCACATCAGTGGCGGCAGCACCTGCTGCGGCCACTGCAGCTAGGGCGACAGCGTCCGGGGAGCCCGCCTGGGCTGCCACCGGAATCGAAAAGGGGGTGGAGGTGGTCAAGGAAAGTTGACCGGCTCCGCCCCCTTCGTGTGCTCCCGACGCCTCAACTCCGGCGCTTGTGGAAATACACCTGTTCGGCCGCCCAGCGCAATGGCGGCGAATGCAGCAGCAGGTCGAAAGGCCAGTCGAACTGCAGGCGGTCGTAGGCCCAGCGCAGCGCGCGCTTGGCGCGGAAGCGTGGCGCGGCGTCGATGGCGACCTGTTCCGGCGGCGCGCCGCCATCGCGCAGGTGCGCCGCGATCGCGCGACCCACCGTCCAGCCGTGTTCCCATGCCGCATGGATGCCGCCGGCGGTGACCGGCGAGACGATGCCGGCGGCGTCCCCGGTGAGGATGGCCCGGTCGCGCGCCATGTCGATCACCGGGCCGCTGCAGGGGATCAGCCCGGCGCGGGTGTGGCCGGGCTTGAGGTAGCGCGGCAGTCCGCCGGCGATGCCCACGCGCAGCAGGAAGCCGTCGATGTCGGGCACGCGTGCGCGGGCCGGGTCGTGGCGCAGGGCCAGGCCGGCCTGCACGCCGGTCGGGTTCTGCGCCAGCCAGCCGATGTAGCCGGGCGCGTAACGCTTGCTGATGAAGCAGTGCAGGGCGTCGGGGTCGGCCAGTCGCGCGCCGGGGAACTCGTATTCGATGCCGTACAGGAACTGGCGCACCGAACCTAGGCCGCAGCGCCGGGCCACCCGCGAGCGCGCGCCGTCCGCGCCGACCAGGTAACGCGCATGGCCGACGCCGTGCACCTGCCAGCCGTTGTCGCGGCGTTGCGCATCGGTGAAGGCGCATCCGAGGCGCAGCTCGACGCCGTGCGCGCACAACTGTCCCGCCAGCCAGCGCATCAGCGCGGGGGTGTCCGTGGCGAGGAAGTAGTAGCCCGGCGCGGCCAGCGCCACCTGCCTGAGGCTCGGCGCGTACAGGCGCACCTGTTCGATGCGCCGAGTCATCGCGGCGGGCACCTGGTTGAGCAGGGTCCGTTCGGCGGCTTCCTTGACGATGATGCCGGTGGTACGCAGCTTGTCGCCCGGGTCGCGCTTGCGCTCCAGCACGCACACCCGCAGGCCGCGCTGCGCGGCCGCGATGGCGCACGCGGCGCCGGCGAAACTGGCGCCGACGACGACCAGGTCGAAGTCGCTGGCCGTTGTCGGGTCGCGCATGTCGTTTCCGGTCGATGGCATGGCCGGAACGATGCCACCGCGGTACGGGGCGACGATGGCGGCAAGGTGAAGCGGGATTGAAGTACCGGACCAAACGCAGGCGACCCTTGTCCAGGGCGCTGCATGGGAGATGCCGGCGGTCGAGGCAGGCAGCAGCGCGGCAGGCGTCAATGCAAAGGCCACGCATCGCGGGGCCTTTGCCGTGCGGCGCGCGATGGCCGCTTACTTCCTGGTGTAGGTGATCTCCATCATCTTGCTCTCCTTGCCGTCCGGGCCGGGCGCGTACATCTCGAACACCTCCACCGCGGGACTGGTCCAGCGGGTGGTCATCCGGGCATTGATCTTTTCCTTGCTGACCGGGTCGTTCCAGCTGCCGGTGAAGGCGCAGGCGCCGTCGGCGTCGCAGTCGCCCTCGCTGAGCATGATTCCGGTCGACATGCTGTCGTTCCAGGTCGACCAGTACTTGCCGGTGACGTTGTCGTAGCCGCTCATGCCACGGCCGGTGAACGGCTGGCCGTACATCTGCGACTGCACCTCCTCGACCAGCACGCGCCCGCCCAGGGCCATGCTGCGGGTGGCGGTGCCGGTCTCGACGGTGGGCGGCGCGTCGGGGGAATTCCAGCTGCGGATCGACAAGGTGTAGTCGCCCGCCATCCTCGCCAATGCGGCATGGGCGTCGCCGGGCGTGCCGGCCGCCTGGTAGGCGGCCATCATCGCGGCTTCCTCCGGCGACATCGCTGGCGGGGCATCCTGCGCCAGCAACGGCGCGGTGGCGAGCAGGGACAGCGGGAGCAATGCGGATGCGAGCTTGCGGTGCATGGTGTCCTCCTGGGAAACCCCGTCGCGATCGACGGCGAGCGGAGTATAGGCCCGCGTCGCAAGCCAGCACGGGCATCGGGCTGGGAGCGCCAAAGGCTTCTGGGCTGCAGCGGCAGCCGGCCGCCTTCGCGTGGCGGCGACGGGACGACCGATGCAGCCATGCAGTGATGAAGCCACGCTACCATTGGCATCGCAACCGGTCTGGCACCGGTCCCGGGGCTGCTGCATGCGCAAGGCAACGATGCTGGTACTGGCGATGGGCGTGAGCGGCTGCGCGTCGATGACCGATGCCGGTTGGCAGGGGCGCGATGCCGAGCCCTTCGATGCGGCGAAGGCGCAGTGCGATGCCGAAGCCGCCGCACGGGCCACGGATGGCGACGCCGGGACGGCGGCCTTCGAAGCCTGCATGCAGGCAAAAGGCTGGACCCGGCCGGCGGACAACTAGCCGGGCAGGGCCGAAATGAAGCTCATCCATTCCCCCTTGCACGCGCTGCACCACGGCGGCAAGGAACTGCATCGCGGCGAGCTGGTGCCGTGCTACGAGATGCCGGCGCGGGTGGACCATATCCTGGCGGCGATCGCGCGCGCTGGCTGGAAGGTCGAGGCCCCGCGCGACTACGGCGACGACGTGCTCGCGAGGGTGCACGACGCCGGCTACCTGGCATTCCTGCGTGGCGCGTACGGGGAATGGCAGGCGGAAGGCCGCGATGGCTTCATGCTGCCGGGCGCGTTCCCGGCGCGCGGCATGCGCCGCGACCGCGTGCCCGCCGGATTGCACGCGCGCCTGGGCTATTACGCCTTCGATGCCGGCAGCCCGATCGTCGAAGGCACCTGGCAGGCGGCGCGCGCGGCGGCGCATTGCGCGCTGACGGCCGCCGATTTCGTCGCCGCCGGCGAGCGCAGCGCCTACGCGTTGTGCCGCCCGCCCGGCCACCATGCCGGGCGCGCCGTGTGCGGAGGTTATTGCTTCCTCAACAATGCCGCGCTGGCGGCGCAGCGCCTGCGCGATGCCGGCTTTGCGCGGGTCGCGGTGCTGGACGTGGATTACCACCACGGCAACGGCACCCAGGACATCTTCTGGGATCGCGACGACGTGCTGTTCGTGTCGATCCATGGCGACCCGGACACCGAGTACCCGTTCTACCTGGGCCATGCCGACGAACGCGGCACCGGGCCCGGCGAGGGCTTCAACCACAACTTCCCGCTGCCGCGCCACACCGACTGGAACAGCTACGCGGCCACCCTGGAGGCTGCGCTCGGGCAGGTCGCCGATTACGCGCCGCAGGCGCTGGTGGTCTCGCTCGGCGTGGACATCTTCGAAGGCGACCCGATCAGCCAGTTCCGGCTCGCGGCAGCGGACTTCCCGCGGTTGGGGGCGCGCATCGCCGCGCTGGGCCTGCCGACGGTACTGGTGCAGGAGGGCGGCTACGCGGTGGCCGAGATCGGCGACAACGTGGCCAGCGTGCTCGCTGCGTTTGCGTCCTCGCCGCGCTGAAGCTCCTGCCTGCGTACCGCTCAAGCCGGGCGGCACTTCCGCGTCGCGGTGCTTGCCATGGCCGGCTTGAAGCCGTCGAGGACGGCCTGAAGCAGGACCAGGTGGCCGCCCGGGCTCGCACCCGGCCCGACACCGGTGCGATCGAATGCCCGGGCATCCATCCCGGCGCTGGACCGGCCGGGGCCGTCACGTTTTTCCGGGGCTGCACGTCCTGGTCCGTGCCGATGGAGAATTTCCCGTGGACCCCGAGACCATCCTGTTCGAACACCACCGCCCGCGCCTGTTCGGCCTGGCCTATCGCATGCTCGGCACGCCCGCCGACGCCGAGGACGTGCTGCACGACGCATGGCTGCGGCTGCACGGGCAGGACCTCGCCGCGCTCGACGATCCCGAGGCATGGCTGGTCACCGTGACCACGCGCCTGGCGCTGGATCGCCTGCGCCGCGCCAAGGCCGAGCGTGCGCACTACACGGGACCGTGGCTGCCGGAGCCGCTGGTGCCGGAAGCCGAGCATCCGGACGCCACGCTCGAGCGCGGCGAATCGCTGACGCTGTCGTTCCTGCTGCTGCTCGAACGGCTGAGCCCGGAGGAGCGCGCGGCCTTCCTGCTGCACGAGGTGTTCGACTACAGCCACGCCGAGGCTGCGGCGATCCTCGACATCTCCGAGGACGCATGCCGCCAGCGCGTGCACCGGGCGAAGTCTCGCCTTCGCGAGGGGCGGCCGCGCTTCCATGTCGACGAGGCGGCGCAGCGGCGCCTGCTGCGGCGTTTCGTCGCGGCGATGGCGGAGCCGACGCTGGGCACGCTCAAGGCCCTGTTCGCCGAGGACGCGGTACACATCAGCGACGGCGGCGGCATGGCCCGTGCCACGTTGCACCCGCTGCACGGCGCCGAACGGCTGGCGCGGCTGTACCTGCAACTGGCGCGCAACTTCGTCCGCCCCGGCTCCCGCTTCGAACTGACCACGCTCAACGGCGCGCCGGCCCTGTTGCTGCGCGATGGAGGAACGCTCGCCGCGGCGATGTGGATCGAATGCGATGGCGAGCGCATCACCGCGATCCACGCGCTTCGCCACCCGGGCAAGCTGGCGCGGTTGCCGGCGGTCACGAAACCAGCGGCGTCCGCGTCCTTGCATTGAGCGGCCAATCCGGCCGCGCCATTGCCAAGGAGTCCCGGATGACGCGTTTTTCCGTGCAACGCCACTACGCTTCCATGCAGCCGCTGATCGACCTCGGCCAGGCCGTCCACGCCGCAGGGCGCCTGGAACCGGCCCTGGTCGAACTGGTGCTGATGCGCGTCTCGCAGATCAACGGCTGCGCCTTCTGCCTGGACATGCACAGCAAGGATGCGCGCGCAGCGGGCGAGACCGAGCAGCGCCTGTACGTGCTGCCCGCGTGGCGCGAGACCAGGCTGTACAGCGAACGCGAGCGCATCGCCCTGGCCTGGGCCGAGGAATTGACCGAGCTGGCCTCGCCGGAAGCGGTGTCCGATGCGCTGTACGAGCAGGCGCGCCAGCTGTTCGAGGAAGCCGAGCTGGTCGATCTGACCTTGCTGGTGGTCGGCATCAACGGCTGGAACCGCATCAACATCGCGGCGCGCACCATTGGCGGCCATTACAAGCCGGGGTCGCCCTGACCCTCGCGGTAGGCCTATCCTAAGGCTCGCCCCCCTCGTCCCCAGAGACCATGGCAAACCAGAAGATCACCGAACTCCAGCGCGTCTTCGCCTCGCGACTGGATGTGCTCGGGCACGTGCTCGGCGTTGGCGAAAAGCACTTCGCGGACCCGGGTGCGTTCCTCGGCAAGCGCCTGGCCGAGGACATGTTGCCGTTCTCGGCCCAGGTCGCCTTCGCCTGCAACGCCCCGCGTGGTTTTTCGCAGTGGTGCGCCGGCGAGGCCATCGACAACCTGAAGCCGGACAGCATCCGCTCGATCGCCGATGCGCGGGCCGCGATCGCGCAGACCAAGGCGCTGGTCGCCGGCATCGCGGTCGACGACGGGAAACTGGATGAGACCAAGCGCATCGGCCTCGGCCCCGGGGTCTACTGCGAACTGCCCGGCCACCAGTACGTCGCCGATTACCTGTTGCCGAACCTGTATTTCCACGTCACCGCGGCGTACGCGATCCTGCGGCTGCTCGGGGCGCCGCTCGGCAAGGCCGATTACATGGCCTACCTTGCGCCCTTCATCAAGCACGAGGGCGCAAGCGCATGACCGCCGGTACCCATCCCATCGGCACGCCCGGTGTTCCGTGGGGCGCCGAAGAGCGCATCCTTTGGCGCGCCGCACAGGCGCGCAAGCGCAGTTATGCGGACGAGGTCGTGGCTGTCGTCGATCGCCTTCGCGACCGCTTCGACGTCGAGCAATACGGGCAGCTGGATTACGGCGATGACCGGTATCCGCTGTTTGCGATCCGCAGCCGCGACTGGGACGATGCATTGCCGGTCATGCTGGTCACCGGCGGCGTCCATGGCTACGAGACCAGCGGCGTGCACGGTGCGTTGCGCTTCGCCGAGCGGCACGGCGGCGACTACGCGGGCCGCGCCAACCTGCTGGTCGTACCGTGCGTCAGCCCGTGGGGCTACGAGCGCATCCATCGCTGGAATCCCGATGCGCTCGATCCGAACCGTTCGTTCCGCGCCGACAGCCCGGCGCAGGAGTCGGCGGCGCTGATGCGGCTGGTGGCGCCGCTGCGCGATCGCGTGCTGATGCACATCGACCTGCACGAGACCACCGACAGCGACGAATCCGAGTTCCGCCCCGCGCTGGCCGCGCGCGACGGCAAGCCGTTCGAGCCGGGCGAAATCCCCGACGGCTTCTACCTGGTCGACGACAGCGAAAATCCGCAGCCGGAGTTCCAGCAGGCGATGATCGATGCGGTGGCCAAGGTCACCCACATCGCCCCGGCCGACGCCAACAACCAGATCATCGGCTCACCGGTGGTGGCCCCGGGCATCATCCGCTACGCGCTGCGGGAGCTGGGCCTGTGCGCGGGCATCACCGGCGCCCGCTACAGGACCACCACCGAGGTCTATCCCGACAGCCCGAGCGCATCCCCGGAGCAATGCAACGCCGCGCAGGTGGCCGCTGTGCGCGCGGGCATCGATTTCGCGCTGGCGCACGCTCCCTGAGCATCGGACGGCGCCGCTCCCGGCAATGGCAGGCCCTGGTTGTGCCGCGTTGCGCGCGCTGGATCGCCGGGCGTCCATGTGCATGGGGTGGCGAAATTCCGCGCCTTACCTGGGACGGTTCGCGTAGAGCTTCAACTGGGTGCTGCCGTCCGGATTACGCACCAGTGCCTGCCGCGCGGTGCCGACATAGTCCGCGCCAACGGTGGACAGGTAGTAAACCGCCCAGTCGGTGGCATCGGCATCATTGCGGAATTGCGCGGTGATCCGGCATGCATCGCGTTTGCAGGTCACGTCGGGGTTGCGCGGCACGACCCCGGTGCCGTTGAGCAGGCGGTCGTTCATCGCGCGCAGCATTTCGATTTCGACGCGCGGCGCATTGGCATCGGCAGGCTGGGCGGCGAATCCCGCTTCCAGGGTTTGCAGCAACTGTTTTTGCTGCCGTGCAAGCTGTTGCGGTGTCAGGCCCGCTGCCTCGCCTTCTGCCGGCCGGGTGTCGATGGCCGGCAAGGTGGGGAAAGGATCGCGTGCGGGTGCGCCTGGCAGGACCACTGGGGCCTTGCGATCAATCCCGGGCTCCAATGCATCCAGGCGCCGGGTCAACGCCCTGATGGCATCGTCCTGGCGATTGGCACGCGGGTTCGATAACCCGGCGTACATGGCCACCGCCAGCCCCGCCGCGACCAGCAAGGCGACGATGGCGATGGCCTTCCAGTTGCGTTCGTTCGTGACTGCGCGATCCGTTGGCGGCATGCGGGCTTGCCTGCTGGTGTTTGGCCCCGGGCCGTTCCCGGCTGGAGTCGGGAACGGCTTCGGGTCAGGTGCCGATGTTGTCGTTGACGACGATTTGCACGCTGACGATCGCGACGCCCGGCGGAATCGGGCAGGTAATCGAGGCATCGAAGTTGCCCATGGTCAGGTCCGCACTGGTCCATTCCGTGTTCGTGCTCCCGGAAGCCAGCGCCGTGACCGACTTGGTGCTGTACTGCGGATTGATGCCTGTCGACCAGCGCGTGACGCCCGTGCAATTGAACGTATGTTCTGCGCCATCGAACGAGGCGACTTCTATCGAGAACGAAGTGGGCGAGGTGCCGGAGTAGTAGTAGGGCAGGCCACAAATCATGAAGGCGGCCTTGGTTCCTTCATTTCGGTAGCCGGTTGCGCGCGGACGCACGGCGGTATCGATCGACGGCAAGGACAACTGGCATGCGATGGCCGGGTCCAGGTAGAAGGTCTTGGCGGCGGTCGCTGCCGAGGCCTGGGGAGCCATTGCCATGCTGCAGGCGACTGCCACTGCGGATAGCGTTATTGGCAGGAACTTCATCTCAAGTCTCCTCGATTTCGTTTGGCGTGGGTCAGTCCATCCGGACGACACGGGAAGGTTCGGGTGATGCCCCGCCCTTCGAAAACGGTAACGCCCTTCCAGCATGCAATCGGTCAAGGGGGCGGGAGGCCATGGAACGGCCGTCGCGGGCGGTTAGGGCCGCCAGTAATGACCCTTGACCCGCCTGGTCGATCGAGGGGGACGCCGTGGCCATGCATGATTGGCCGGGCATGCGCCCCCGGTCATGGGCAATGCCGGGCCGCTTCGGCTTCGAACCGGGGACTACTTCCCGAGCGCCTTCACCGCATCCAGCATCGCCTTCACGTGCAGGTTCGGATTGAGGTCCGAATGCACGGCCGCGATCGAGCCAGATGGCGCGATCACGTAGGACGTGCGGTCCGACCAGCCGGGCTTCATCGCCAGCAGGGCGTCGTATTGCTTCGCGATCCTGGCGCCCGGGTCGGCGGCGACCGCGAACTTGCCGCCGCAGTGTTCGGTTTCCTTCGAGAAATCGGCGAGCTGGTCGACGTTGCCGGCGGTCACGCCGATCACGGTCGCGTGTTGCGCCTTGAACTGGTCGATCGCCTCGGAGAACAGGTGCGCTTCCAGGTTGCAGCCGGGGGTGTGCGCGGCGGGGAAGAAATAGACCACCACCGGGCCCTGTTTCAATGCGTCGGCGAGGCTGAAGGTGAAGGGTTGGCCGGCGAGGTAGGCGGGCGCGCTGAAATCGGGCGCGCGGGTGCCGGGCTTCAGCGCGGCGAATGCCGGCGATGCCAGCGCGAGGGTACCGGCGACGGCGAGGGCGGCGAATTTGCACAGGTGGCGGTTCATGGGGGCGCTCCCGGGGGACCCTGGCGTTATACACCCGTGGCCGGCGCGCCCGGATCGCGCCATGCCCGACGCTGCCAGCCGGCCGAAGGCTGCCACGGCCGGAGCATCATGGCCGTGCAGCGGCGATCGCCGGATTGCCAGAATGTATCCTGAGCGCCGATCCGATTGCCCTGGCCCGAATGCATTCCACGACACTCCTGGCGTGCCGGCGCCCCGGCTCCCGCATGATCGCGGCGGACCGTGGCGTGCCTCCATGCGCGTTCGTGGCCGGCAGCCGTACGCGGTCCACGGGGCGCGCGCCGTGAGCGCGGAGGCCGACACCCTGGACCAGGCCCTGTCGCTGTTGCGTGCCGGCCAGCCCGGGCCCGCCGAGCGGATCTGCCGGAACTTGCTGCTCGCGCGACCGGACGACTTCGGCGCGCACCACCTGCTTGGCATCCTGCTGATGCTGCGCGGCGAACCGGCGCTGGCGGAGCAGCAGATCGCACATGCGGTGAGGGTCAATCCAGGCGTGCCCGGTGCCTGGTACAACCATGGCAACGCCTTGCTGGCGACTGGCCGCGCGGCCGGGGCGGTCGCCAGTTACGACCAGGCCCTGCGCCTGAAGCCGGACATGGCCGAGGCGCTGGGCAATCGCGGCGCCGCGTTTTTCGCGCTGGGGCGCACGGCCGATGCCGTCGCCAGCCTGCGGGCCGCGCTCGCGCTCAGGCCGGACCTGCACGAGGCACACAACACGCTCGGCGAAGCCCTGCTCGCGGTGGGGGAAAAGGACCAGGCGCTGGCGAGTTTCGACCGCGCCATCGCCTTGGTGCCGGGGCACGCAGGCGCGCTCAACAACCGCGGCCGCGCCTTGTTCGAATCGGGTCGCCACCAGGAGTCCCTGGCCGCTTTCCGCAGCGCGATCGATGCGGCCCCGGGACTCGCGGAACCGTACGACAACCATGGACTGGCCCTGCAGGAACTCGGCCGTTTCCAGGAGGCCGTCGCCAGCCACGATGCCGCGATCGCGCGCAATCCCGGGTTCGCCACCGCATATCTCCGGCGCGCCATGGTGCTGCGCCGGCTGCGGCGCTTCGACCAGGCCCTGCGCGACTGCGACCAGGCCATCGCCCTGGAGCCGCGGTCGGCGCGGGCGTTCGACGCCCGCGGCATCGTCCTCAACGACATGGGCCGCTACGAGCAGGCGCTGCAGGACTATCGCCAGGCCATCGCGCTGGACCCCGGGTTTGCCAATGCCCACAACAACCTCGGCAACGTCCTGTACGACCTTGGCCGGATGGATGAAGCGTTGCTGCAATTGCAGCGGGCGATCGAACTGCAGCCGGGGTTTCCCGAGGCCTATGGCAATCGCGGCCTGGTCCTGCAGGACACCCGGCGCTTCGACGCGGCGCTCGAAGCCTACGACACCGCCATCGCGCACAGGCAAACCTACGCGGAGGCGTACAAGCGGCGCGCGACCCTGCGGCTGCTGCAGGGCGATTACCGCCGCGGCTGGGAGGATTACGAAACCAGCCTGCTGCACGCGCGCCGCCATGCCGATGGCCCGTTGCAGGACATTGCGTACTGGGCCGGGCAGCCGCTGCGCGGCAAGTCGATCCTGCTGTCCGAGCCCAGCGGCCTGGGCGACACGATCCAGTTCTGGCGCTTCCTGCCGCAGATCGCCGCGATGGGCGCACGGATCAGTTTCCTGGGGCTGGAGCGGATGTTCCGGTTGCTGCGAAGCAGTCCCTGGGCGGTGCGCATGCTGTCGGAGCGGCCTGCGGGCGAGGCGTTCGATTACCGCTGCGAGCTGTGGAGCCTGCCGCGCCTGCTGCGTACGGGACTGGACGACATCCCCGATGCGGTGCCGTACCTGGCCGCCGACCCGGATGCGACGGCCAGGTGGTCGCAATGGCTGGGCGCGGGCCATTTCAACATCGGCGTCTGCTGGCAGGGCAATCCGGACCGCAAGATCGACGCCGGGCGTTCGATCCCCTTGGCCGCGTTCGCGCCGCTGGCGCGCGTGCCGGGCGTGCGCCTGGTCAGCCTGCAGAAGAACTTCGGCCTGGAGCAGCTCGATCGGCTCCCGGCCGGCATGACGGTGCTGGACCCGGGACCGGAATTCGATGCAGGTTCCGATGCGTTCATCGACAGCGCGGGATTGATGCAGGCGCTGGACCTGGTGGTGACCTCGGACACTTCGCTCGCGCATCTTGCCGGTGCGCTGGGGCGCCCGACATGGGTGGGAATCAAGTACGCGCCCGAATGGCGCTGGCTGCTGGACCGGCCCGACAGCCCCTGGTACCCGACGCTGCGCCTGTTCCGGCAACCGCGGCAGGGCGATTGGGCGGGCGTGTTCGATGCGATGGCCGACGCGCTGGAGAAGCTCGTCGATTGACGGCGCCGGACGGCCGCGAAACCTCAGGGCTCAGTCCCGGTCCGGCGCTCCCAGCGGGAAGTAGTGGCGGAACGGGCGCGCCTCGTCGACGGCGCGGGCGAAGGATGGACGCGCCAGCAGGCGCTGCCGGTAGCCAATCACATTGGCGAACGACGCGTCGATGCGATGGCTCCAGTCGGCATAGAACAGGAACGGCGCCGCTGCGCAGTCGGCCAGGCTGAAACCGTCGCCGGCAGCCCACTGGCGGCCGGCCATGCGCCGATCCAGCCAGGCATAGGCCGTGTCGAGCATCGACCGCGCCTCACCCACGCCATGCGGATCGCGCACGGCCTCCGGGCGGAGGCGGTCGGCCACGATCTTCTGCTGCGGCGTGGAAATGTAGTTGTCGAAGAAGCGGTCGAGCATCCGCACTTCCAGCGCGGCGTCGGCGTCCCGCGGGACGAGTCGCGTCGGCCCGGGATGGCGCGCGTCCAGGTACTCGATGATGCAGCTGGCTTCGAACACCGGTCGGCCGTCGTCGACCAGCACCGGGAAGCGCTTGATCGGCCACAGCGCCGTCAACTCCTGCATGGCGCCGGGCTGTTCGAGCATGCGGTACTCGAACGGCGTGCCGTGCTCGTACAGCGCGACCAGCACCTTCTGGCAGTAGGAGGAGAAGGGATGGGCGTAGAGGCGGGGCGGGGGCGCGGTCATGGCGGGTCCTGGCGGCGGCTGTCCGATTGCGACGAACGAACGTGCGGCGGATCGACGGCATGGCTGGATGCTAGCGCAGGCCCGGGACCTTCATGGCAGCGGCGGCGCCGTCGCTGGCCGGCCCTTGCAGGTCGCGTGATCCGCGGCTTTCGTTTGCGAGGCTGGTCGCCGTCGGCAAGGCCACCCGCGGCGGACGGCGGCAATTCACCTTCCCCGGCTTATGCTTGCCGCGATCGGGACGACGAGCGGGAGGCGGCCATGGCAACGGGTTGGGCAGGCGACAACGCGGTGCAGGACCAGATCGACGCGACCGTGGAGGATGCGATCAAGCGCGCCCGCAGCCAACTGCCGCGGGGGCCGGGGCTGGCGCATTGCGAGGAGTGCGGGGCGTCCATTCCCGAGGCGCGGCGCAAGGCGATGCCGGGCGTGCGCCTGTGTGTCGCCTGCCAGGAGACGCTCGATCGCGAACAGGCCGGCGCCGCCGGATACAACCGCCGCGGCAGCAAGGACAGCCAGCTGCGCTGAAGCTCCCGGCGTCGCCGGTCGTGCTGACCCGGCGCTCACGAACGCGCTGCAATGTCGACAAGCATGGCAGCCAGGAGGTGGATCATGGGCGGCATCCTGCGAACCGGCGTGGCATTGCTCGGCATCGTGGCCCTGGCCGGGTGTGTGGGTTACCCGGGCTACGGTGGCTATCCACCTGCGGGAGGCTATCCGGCTGGCGGATATCCCGGTGGCGGCTATTACCCGCCCGGGAGCGGTGCGTCGTACCCGGGCAGCGCTTACGGCGGCAACGTGCGGTGCGAGTCCACTGACGGCCGCACCAGGTATTGCCCCGCGGATGTGCGCGGCGGCGTGCGCCTGGTCCGGCAACTGTCGCGTACCGCTTGCATCCAGGGGCGCAACTGGGGCTACGACAACCGCGGGATCCGGGTGTCGGGCGGCTGCCGAGCCGAGTTCGTGACCGGCGCCGGCTACGGCAGTCCCAACTATGGCAATCCCGGTTATGGCGGCGCCGGATACGGGGGCGGGCAGGCCATCCGCTGCGAATCCAACGAGGGACGCGAGCAGTATTGCCGGGTGCCGATCCGGCAGCGCGCCGACCTCAGCAAGCAGCTCTCGCGTACGCGCTGCGTAGAGGGCCGGAACTGGCGTTGGGATCGCGGCGGGATCTGGGTGACCGGCGGATGCCGGGCGGAGTTCCGCGTCTACTGACCGCGCCATGCTCCACGGATGCGGATCGCGGCGTCAATCGCAGCGCTGGCGCACCATCCCCGTGCCGCTGCTGGTATCGGTGAGCGTGTCGCCGTCGGAAAGACGGAAGCGATAGGTGGCCTCGCGCGTTTCGCCCTCGCCGGTCAGCTGCGCGACCAGGGTGAGGTCCGCAGCGTCGCCTGCCACGGACACGATCGCGCCGCTGCTTTCGTGGAAGGCGATGCGGTTGGCATCGATGCGCAGTCGTGATTCATCCCCCGGTCTCGCGCAGGCGGCGGCATCGGCGGCCCATTCGCCCAGGAAAGCGGCCGGGACGACGGTATCGATCGCAGGCTGCGTGTCGTCGGGGGTCGGCGCAGGCGCCGGCTCTGTCGCAGTGGAAATGTCGGTGTCGGCGTTGGCCGGTGCATCGGCCGCAGCGCCTGCCGGCGCGCGTGGCGCGCTGCAGCCGGCAAGGGCGAAGATCGCCAGGGCGAGGATGAGTTGCCGTTTCATCTGGCGTCCGGAGTGGGGTGGCACGGCAGGATCGCAGTCGCGCCGTGACCACGAGGTATGCGGGCAAGCGTGCCTGTCCGGCCCCAACGCGATCCGGGCGTGATGCTGGCTGGAATTGCGAGACTTGGCGGTGATGCGGACATGCATGGCGCTCGGTCGTAACGAAACGGTGGCGACGCCGTCCGCCACGTTCGCGCTGGTTGGGGTGTGCTGCCCGCGAAAAGGAGGAGGCCGCGTCCCTGCCGCTCCCCAGCGGCGCCTATAATCCGTGCCCCGACGCAACACGCATACGCCATGCCCGCGATCCCCGCCTGCCCGCAATGCGGCATGGACAACACCTACGCCGACGGCGACAGCCATGTCTGCGCCGACTGCGGCCATGAATGGTCGCCGGCAAGCGCCGCCGCGGAGGCCGGCGTGGTTGCCCGCGACGCCAACGGCAACCCCCTGGCCGATGGCGACACCGTGGTCGTGACCAGGGACCTGAAGGTGAAGGGCTCCTCGATTCCATTGAAGCAGGGCACGGCGATCCGCAACATCCGCCTGGTCGAAGGCGACCCCGGGCACATCGAAGGCCACTCGGACAAGATCAAGGGGCTGGTGCTGAAGACCTGTTTCCTCAGGAAGGCCTGAGCAGCGGCAGTCGCCGACTGGCCCGGGCTTCGCGCACGCGGTCCGACGGGCCTGAACGCCGCATCGTTGCCGGGTGGGCGCTGGTCGCCGATGCCCCATAATGGCCGGCTGACTTGCGGCTGGACCCCGGAAAACGATGAAGATCCCCACTGGCCTGCAGCCACTGATCGACGACGGCGTGATCGACCAGGTAATGCGACCGCTCAAGAGCGGCAAGGAGGCGGCGGTCTACGTGGTCCGCGCCGGCGAGGACATCCTCTGCGCCAAGGTCTACAAGGACATGGCGCAACGCAGCTTCCAGCAGCGCGTGCAGTACCAGGAGGGACGCAAGGTCCGTGGCAGCCGCGAGGCGCGCGCGATCGCCAAGGCCAGCAAGTACGGCCGCAGGCAGCAGGAAACCGCCTGGAAGAACACCGAGGTCGAGGCCCTGTACCAGCTGCGCGACGCCGGCGTGCGCGTGCCCGAACCCCGCGGCTACCACCATGGCGTGCTGGTGATGGAACTGGTGGTGGATGCCGACGGCCACTCCGCGCCGCGGCTGGGCGAAGTGGAACTGGCACCCGACCAGGCCCGCGGCTTCCATCGTTTCCTGGTGCGGCAGGTGGTGAAGATGCTGTGCGTCGGCCTGATCCATGGCGACCTGTCCGAATACAACGTGCTGGTCGCGCCGGATGGCCCGGTGATCATCGACCTGCCGCAGGTGGTCAGCGCCGCCGGCAACAACGCGGCGCGCACGATGCTGCTGCGCGACGTCAACAACCTCACCGCCAGCCTCGGGCGCTGGGCGCCGGAACTGCTCGACACCTGGTACGCCGAGGAGATGTGGGCGCTCTACGAAGCCGGCGAACTGCATCCGGACAGCGAGCTCACCGGCGCATTCGTGCACGACGAATCGGTGGCCGACGTGGACAGCGTGCGCGATGCGATCAACGACGCGCGCGAGGAGGCGTTGATCCGCCAGCAGGGTCGCGAGCTGGCGGCGGCCGAGGACTGAACCGGACAGCCCGGTATTGCTGCGTCAGGCCACGATCCCGGTCCACTCGGCGGTCGCGAACTTGGCGTCCGCCAGCGCCTGCGCCCGTTCCAGTTCCTCGGGATGCAGCGCGCCGATGGCCAGCCCGCCGTGGCGCTGGCGGAAGCTGTCGACAAGGCGCGCGATCACCGCCTCGCGCGCCAGCCCGGTCTGGCTGCGCAGCGGGTCGACCCGCTTCTGCGCGCTCGCGGTGCCCTTGTCGGAGAGCTTCTCGCGGCCGATGCGCAGCACCTCCAGCATCTTCGCCGCGTCGATGTCGTAGGCCATGGTGACGTGGTGCAGCACCGCCTTGCCGCGCCGGGCCTGGGCGGCACCGGCGATCTTGCCGGCCGGCGAGGCGATGTCGTTGAGCGGCTGGTACCAGGCCTGGATGCCGAGTTCGCCGAGCGCCGCGATCACCCAGGCGTCCATCAGCGCGTAGGCCTGCTCGAAGCTCATGCCCTCGACCATCGTCAACGGCGCGACGATCGAATAGGTGATGGTGTTGCCCGGTTCGATGAACATCGCGCCGCCGCCGCTGATCCGCCGCACCACCTCGATGCCGTGGCGGCGCGCGCCTTCGGCGTCGACCTCGTTGCGCAGCGACTGGAAGCGGCCCATGACCACCGCGGGCCCGGCCCATTCCCAGATCCGCAGGGTCGGCGCGCGGCGGCCGGCGGAGACCGCGTCGAGAAGCACCTCGTCCAGCGCCATGTGCAGGGTCGGGGATTGCGGGGCCGCGTGGACCAGTTCCCAGTCGTGGTCGTGCCAGCTGCTGCGGCTCACGCGACGTCCCCGAGGGCGTCGGACGCCGCATCCAGCGCGCGGCGCACGGCGATCGCCACGGCTTCGGGGGTGATGCCGAACAATTGCACCTCCGCTCCGAGCGCCATGCGCACGGCGGCCGTGAGCAATGCATGGTTGGCGTCGGCCGGCAGCCCGTGCAGCGCGGCGTCGATCGCGTCGAGTGCGCTGTCTGGCTCGAGGAAGAAGTCGCCGCTGACCTGTACCTGCGCCAGGTGCCCGTCGGCCACCTCGAGGTCGACCACCACCAGTTTGCCGCCGGGAACCTTGTACTCGCCGTGCATGGCCGTCCATTCGTGCCTTCCCGTGCCCAGTCTAGCGGCACGGATAAGCGGATGCGACGCAACGGCCGCGAGCATGGATTTTCCCGGCCCGCGACCCCATGTCACGGGGAACAGACGCGCAGGACCACCGATGATCCCGTTTTCCGTGCTCGACCTGGCGCCGATCACCGCAGGCAGCGATGCGGCGCAGGCATTCGCCAACACCCTCGACCTGGCCCGGCATGCCGAACGCCTGGGCTACCACCGCTACTGGCTGGCCGAGCACCACAACATGCCGGGGATCGCCAGCGCGGCGACCGCGGTGTTGATCGGCCATGTCGCCGGCGGCACCTCCACGATCCGGGTCGGCGCCGGCGGCATCATGCTGCCCAACCATGCGCCGCTGCAGGTGGCCGAGCAGTTCGGCACGCTGGCGTCCCTGTATCCGGGCCGCATCGACCTCGGCCTCGGGCGCGCGCCCGGAACCGACCAGGCCGCGGCGCGCGCGCTGCGCCGCTATTACCGCAGCGCCGACGAATTCCCCGCCGACGTGGTCGAACTGCTGGGCTACTTCGAGCCCGCGCAGGACGCGCAACCGGTGCGCGCGGTGCCGGGCGCGGGCGTCGAGGTCCAGGCGTGGATACTGGGATCGAGCCTGTTCGGCGCGCAGCTGGCCGCGGCGCTGGGGTTGCCCTACGCGTTCGCCTCGCACTTCGCGCCCGATGCGCTGCAGGACGCGCTGGCGCTGTACCGGCGCGACTTCCGGCCATCGCCGCGGCTGGCTCTGCCGCACGCCATGCTGGCGCTGAACGTGGTCGTCGCCGACAGCGATGCCGATGCGCGGCGGCTGTTCACCACGCAGCAGCAAAGTTTCGTCAACCTGCGCCGCGGCAGTCCCGGGCTGGTGCCGCCGCCATTGGCATCGGGCGAAGACATCGATGCGTTCTGCACGCCGGCGGAAAAGGCCGGGGTCGATCGTGCGCTGGCCTGCGCGGTGGTCGGCGCGCCCGAGACCGTGCGCGCGGGCATTGCCGCCTTCGTCGAACGCCATCGCCCGGACGAGCTGCTGCTGACCGCGAACATCTTCGACCACGCCGCGCGCGTGCGTTCGTTCGAGTTGGCGATCCAGGCGGGTTGCGCGGAAGATGCTCGCGCCGCCGGCTGAGACGACGCCCGGGGACCGATGGCCGCCATGAACGAAGCGAACGCGAACCCGCGCGAAAAGGACGATCCGCCGCCGCAGCGCCCGGCCGAACCCGATCCGGGCGACTGTTGCGGCGGCGGTTGCGTGCGCTGCGTCTACGACCTCCACGACGATGCCATGGCGCGTTACGAAGCCGCGCTGGCCGCCTGGCGCGAGCGCCATGGCGGCGTGGATCCGGGCGGCGGCTGACCGCGCCGGCCATGCCGCCAGCGGCTATGATCGGCGCATGTCGAAGCTCCTGCTCAACCTGCGCAACGTACCGGACGACGAGATCGACGAGGTGCGCGCGATGCTCGAGTCCAACCGGATCGAGTTCTACGAGACGCTGCCCAGCCGATGGGGCATTTCCTATGGCGGGATCTGGATCACCCACGACGGCGACATCGCGCAGGCCAGGCGCCTGATGGCCGACTACCAGGCCGCGCGCCGCATCCGCGTGCGCGCCGAGCGCCAAGCGGCGTTGCGCGACGGCACCGCGGACACGTTCGCCACCGTGCTGCGCCGCGAGCCGCTGCGCGTGCTGCTCACCGTATTGGCGATCCTGGCGATGCTCGGGCTGGTTGCGCTGGTACCGGTGCTGTTGATGCGGCACTGAGGCCTGACCGAGCCAGGGACTCGCGCTCGGCATGGTGGTTTCGCCAGGCGTGCCGGATGCGGCGCCGACGGCTGCAATGGCCGATGCACGTTGTTGCCATCGTCCGCTACTCTTGCCCTCGTGATCGGTTTCCGGCCCCGCTTCGGATATCGCATGCACGCGTTTCCGGGCAAAGCGGGCGTGGGCGTGCGCGGATCGCCGTGCCTGCTGCTGTCGCTGCTGTTCGCGCTTGCCATGTTGGTCCCGCTGCCCGGGTCGGCCGCGGAGGTGCCGTTGCAGGGCGGCTGGCGCCCCGCGGCCGCCGGTGAGCAGGCAGGCGCCGTGGAGCGCGGGGATCCGCGCCTGCGAGGCTTCGATCCGGCGCGGCTGCAGGCCTTCGGCGCGGGTGGGGCCGGCAACTGGATCCTGTTGTGGCCCGCGAAGGGTGCGTGGCCGGCGCCGCCGTTCGTGCTCGAGGCACGCGGAGCCGGGCTGCAGACGCTGGCATTGCAGCCGCCGGGGCCCGGGTTGGCGCGCAGCGCGCACTCCTCGCGCGTCGATCCGCAAGCCTGGCCCGGGCATGGCCGCCTGGCCTTCGTGGTCGATGTCGCGCCGGCGCCAGGACAAGCATTGCGCCTGCACGTGGACGCGCATGGCGTGATCGCGGCGCCGATGACCTTCGCGGTGCGGCCGGTCGCCGACTACCTGCGGGCGGATGCGCGCTGGCTCGCCTTCGCCAGCGCGTGCCTGGCGATGATGGTGGCGATGGCGGTGATGGCGCTGTTCTTCGCGCTGCGCCTGCGCGACCCGACGTTCGTGCATTACGCCGGATTCGTGCTGTCCTATGCGCTGATCCTCGGCCTGCAGACCGGTTACGTATTCGAGCCGCTGGGCTGGGGCTGGCTTTCCGGCTCCCTGCGTTCGCTGGGGCGGATCGCGACCGCGGCGTCGGTGGTGTTCGCGATCCTGTTCGCCGATCGTTTCGCGAACCTGGGGCGTTACCTGCCGAAGGGCCGCCGCCTGCTGCTCGGCTACGCCGCACTGGTCGCGGCGCTCGCCGCCATCGGGATGGTGCCGGGGCTGGATGCTCTCGCGCGGGCGCTGATCAATCCGCTGCTGGTCCTTGGGGGGCCACTGCTGTTGTTCGCCAGCGTGCTTGCGGCGGCGCGCGGCTCGCGCTACGCAGCCTTCTTCCTGCTGGGCTGGACGCCGCTGCTGGCGGTGACGGTCATCGGCGGGCTGCAACCCTACGGCATGCTTTCGGGATGGACCTGGGCCGGCGATGCCGCCCTGGCCGCGGGTGCGCTGGAGGCGCTGGTGCTGTCGCTGGGCCTGGCGGATCGCAGCCTGGCATTGCGCCGCGACCGCGACCAGGCCCGCCGCCTTGCCGACATCGATCCATTGACCGGCCTGCACAACCGCCGCGCCTGGAGCGCGCGCCTGTTCGCGCTGGACGAGGCGCTGCGGCGCGGGGGACAGCCGCTGTCGCTCCTGTTCCTGGACCTGGACCATTTCAAGGAGCTCAACGACCGCCTCGGCCACGAGGCCGGCGATGCCGCGTTGCGCGCGATGGCGCTGGCGATGCGCGCCGAGTTGCGCGAGCAGGACGAGGTGGGCCGTTACGGCGGCGAGGAATTCGTGGTCGCGCTGCCCGGCTCCGACGGCGCGCACGCATTGCAGGCCGCCGAGCGCATCCGCGCGCGCCTGCACCAGCGCGCGATGCACGACCCCGCGGGCGCCATGCCCACGGTCAGCATCGGCGTGGCCACGCTCCGGCCGGGTGAGGACCTGCCGACATTGATCAAGCGCGCGGACGGCGCGATGTACGCGGCCAAGGCGGCGGGACGCAACCGGGTGTTTCAGGCCGGGTAGTCGCTACGGATGGCCGCGGGTTCGTGCATTGTCGATCCAGCGTCCTGCCGTTCGTCGCATTCGTGAGAGCCGGGTCACCGCGGTCCGAATGGCCGATCCGGGTTCACGCAAACCCAGCACGGGAGCAGGCACGATGCGATCCATGACCCCGGCCAACGCCACCCACCACGGGCGCTGGCTGCCACTGGCGGCGCTGCTGGCGTGCGGCGTCGCCTTCGCGGCGGAAGACCGCTACACCATCGATCCCGGCCATACCTATCCCAGCTTCGAAGCCGACCACATGGGCATCTCGACCTGGCGCGGCAAGTTCAACCGCACGACCGGCACGGTGCTGCTGGACAAGGCCACGGGCACCGGCACGGTCGCGGTGACCGTCGACATGGCCAGCATCGATTTCGGCCTCGATGCGCTGAACGACGCCGCACGCGGGGCGGAACTCTTCGACGTGGCGAAGTACCCGCAGGCGACCTTCAACGGCCGGCTGGAAGGCTTTACCGCCGGCGTGCCGACGCGGCTGGCCGGCGAGCTGACCCTGCACGGCGTGACCCGGCCGCTGGTGCTGGAGATCGACGCCTTCAAGTGCATCCCGCATCCGATCTTCAAGCGCGAATTGTGCGGCGCGGATGCGACGGGGACGTTCCAGCGCGACGCATTCGGGCTGGATGCCGGCAAGGACTACGGCTTCAGCATGGACGTGGGCCTGCGCATCCAGGTCGAAGCCCTCAGGGACGCGGAGCCGGCGACTGCGCCGCAACCGGAAGCTTCGCCATGAGCGCGCGCATGGCTCCGGCGGCGCGCATGGAGGCGTTGCGGGGTGGTGGCAGTCCCGGGGATCTGGCGCCACGCATCCCGCGCGGCGCATCTGCTCGCAACGGGAGAACGCAATGAATTACGTCGATGGGTTCGTGGTGCCGGTGCCGACGGCGAAGCTGTCCGAGTACCGCAAGCTGGCGCGCAGGGCCGGCAGGATCTGGCGCGAACATGGCGCGCTGGAATACATCGAATGCGTCGGCGACGACGTGCCGCCGGGCAAGGCCACCTCGTTCCCGCAGGCCGTGAAGCTCAAGGCCGGCGAGACCGTGGTGTTCTCTTGGATCGTCTACAAATCGCGCCGCGACCGAGATCGCGTCAACAAGCTGGTGATGTCAGATCCGCGGCTGGCCGACATGATGGATCCCAAGAAACTGCCGTTCGACGGCAAGCGCATGTTCTGGGGCGGCTTCAAGGTGCTGGTCGAGGCGTAGCCGCGCGGCGAAGCGCGGCTTGCATGCACGCAGGGGGTCATTCCTGCGTGGCGCCGCGTTCCTGGTAGTCCTTGCGGGTGGCGCGGCAGTAGCCGCCGCCCATCTCGAAACGGCGGCAGATGCCGGGGCGCTGGTCGTAGATGCTGCAGCACATGCGCAGCGGATCGAGGGCGACGCACCAGCCGTCCTCGCCCCGCGCCATCACTTCCAGGCCGTGCGCATCGCGCTCGACCAGGTGGCGCGGCACGGCGTCCTCGGGCATCACCAGCACGGTGAGCCGGCAGCAGACCGCTTCGCAGCGGCTGCACGAGACCGATGGATCGACGAGGTCGTCGTCGGGCAGGATCTCGAACGAGCAGGCATCGATGCCAGGATGCTGCGTGCTCATCGCCGGTAACTCAACAGGCGGCCGCGGAACGGGGCGACGTCGGCCTCGTTGAAGCGGCTGCGTTGTTCGCTGACCGCGTAGCCCTGGTCGGCGAGCGCGCGCGTGAACGGGCCGCTGTTGCCGCGCCCGGGATCGGTGATCAGCACTTCCGCGTCGTTGGCGGCATGCCGCAGCATCATCTGCGCGAGCAACGCGGCGTGGTCGCGCTCGTAGAGGATGTCGCTGCCGATGATCAGGTCGAAGCGGCCAAGCGTCGCATCGGGCACCGCCCAGGGCAGGTCGCGGTACACGATCGCGGGCAGCGCGTTGAGCGCGGCGTTGTGGACGAGGAAGGACTCGGCGAGCGGATGGTGGTCGCTGGCGGTCACGTCGGCGCCGCGTTGCTGCAGCACCAGGCTGGACAGGCCGAGGCCGCAGCCCAGTTCGAGGATGCGCTTGCCGGCGACTTCGAACGTGCTCATCGCCTCGGCCAGCACGCGGCCGGACGGCCATACCTGGCCGAACAGGCTCCACAGCGCCGATGAAATGCCCGCCCGTCCGGCCGCGCCGTTGCGGTCGGCGAACTGCTGCAGGTCGCTGAGCGCGCGCACGCGGTAATCGCGCCCGCCGAGGCGGACGGTCAGCAGGCGGGTGGTGTAGCCCGGCATGGGCGCTCCCGAGGGGGCGTCATTCCGCGCGGGGCGGGGCGATGACGCGAAAAGGGAGCGAGACGCTGGCCCGAAAGGCCACGCGAGACGCGCGTATGCAATGGATTGCAGGGTTGATTCTACGCGCTTTCCACGGGGCTTCCCCGGTGGCGATGCCGAGTGGGCGGGCCGTGTTCAGGCGCAGGAAGCGGATGGCATCGGCGATCCGCGTGTTCGTCACGTCGTCCGAGGCGGTTCCGCTGGCCGATCGGTGGCCATGCCTGTCATCCTGTCGCCGGGAGACCGTCCGTCGGAGCGGCCATGCAACCCTTCCTGAGCGTGCTCGACCTGATCGGCACCTTCGTCTTCGCGCTCAGCGGCGCGACGCTGGGCGTGCGCAAGCAACTGGACCTGTTCGGCGTGCTGGTACTGTCGTTCGCCGCGGCGGTGTCCGGCGGCATCGCCCGCGACCTGTTGATCGGCGCGACCCCGCCGGTGGCGCTTGCGCAATGGCATTACCTGGCGATCACGTGCATGGCCGGGCTGGTCACCTTCTTCCGCTACCACGATGTCGAACGACTGCGCAATCCGGTGCAGGTGTTCGACGCCATCGGCCTGGCCCTGTTCGCGGTGACCGGCACGGCCAAGGCGCTGGCGGCAGGCCTGGGGCCGGTGGGCGCGATGCTGCTGGGCATGCTGACGGGCATCGGCGGCGGCATCGCCCGCGACATCCTGGTGGCGCGGGTGCCGGTGGTGCTGCAGTCGGAGCTCTATGCGGTGGCGGCGCTGGCGGGCGCGGCGGTGGTGGTGGCCGGCAACCGGCTGCAACTGCCGGGCGCGCCGGTGCTGGTGGCCGGCGCGCTGTTGTGCTTCGGCCTGCGTTTCATGGCGATCCGCCATGGCTGGCGTCTGCCGGTGGCGCGGCATCGCGAGCACTGATGCCATGCCGGTCGCCGGCTTGCCGCTCGTCCTGGGCGAAGCGCAACGCAGCGCGCTGGAAGCGGCGCATGCGCAGCCGCCGCGGGCCTACCACGACTTCCACCATGTTGGCGAGGTGCTGCGGCATTACCACGAGGTTGCGGCGGGGCCGGGCTGGACGCAACCGCGCGAAGTGGCACTGGCGGTGCTCTACCACGACGCGATCTACCAGCCGGGGCGCAGCGACAACGAGTCGCGATCGGCACGGTTCGCGGTCGAGCAGATCGCGCAATGGCAGCCGCAAGCCGGCATCGACGCGCGTCGCGTCGCCCACCTG
>JAKFDF010000172.1:0-16296 GCA_036676275.1 Lysobacter sp. | reverse complement strand
GTTCTTCGGCGCCGGCCCGTACAAGGCCGTCAGCGACTTCATGGGTGCGATACGGCTCAAGGCCGGCAAAGACTTCAACCTGGTCGCCGACGGCTGGGCGCCGTTGTGGGTCACCGACTTCCCGATGTTCGAGTGGGACGAGGAGGCGCAGCGCTACGTCGCGCTGCACCATCCGTTCACCGCGCCGGCGGTCGACGACGAGGCCGGCCTGCGTGCCAACGCGGCGACCGCGGTCAGCCGCGGCTACGACATGGTGCTCAACGGCAACGAGATCGGCGGCGGTTCGATCCGCATCCACCGTTCCTCGATGCAGAGCGCGGTGTTCGAACTGCTCGGGATCGACGCCGAAGAGGCGCAGGCCAAGTTCGGTTTCCTGCTCGACGCGCTGAAGTACGGCGCGCCGCCGCATGGCGGCATCGCCTTCGGCATCGACAGGATCGCCGCGCTGATGGCCGGCACCGAATCGATCCGCGACGTGATCGCCTTCCCCAAGACCACCACCGCGCAGTGCCTGATGACGGGCGCGCCGTCGCCGGTCCCGGACAAGCAGCTGGCCGAAGTGCATGTCTCGGTGCGCCGCAAGGACGCGAAGGCCTGACCGTGGCGCCGGTGATCCGCCGCGCCACGCCGGGGGATGCGGACGCGTTGAGCCGCATCGGGCGGCGCACCTTCGTCGACACGTTCGGGCACCTGTATCCCGACGAGGACCTGCAGGACTTCCTGCGCGAAAGCCACGGGGCCGGGGCCTACGCGCGTTTCCTTGCCGACGACCGCTACGCGCTCTGGCTGCTCGAGGACGATGGCGAGGCGGTCGGCTACGCGGTCGCCGGTCCCTGCGGGCTGCCGCATCCGGAAGCCGCGCCGGGCGACGGCGAATTGAAGCGCCTGTACCTGCTGCCCTCGCTGCACAACGGCGGCTGGGGCGGGCGCCTGTTCCAGGTCGCGCTCGACTGGCTGCAACGCGATGGCCCGCGCACGCTGTGGATCAGCGTCTGGTCGGAGAACCATGGCGCGCAGCGCTTCTACGCGCGGCACGGTTTCCAGAAGGCCGGCGAGTACGAGTTCCCGGTGGGCCGCGTGCGCGACCGCGAATTCATCTTCCGCCGTCGCGCACCGGCCGCATGAGTCGACGCGTGATCCTGCTGCACGGCCTGTGGATGCCCGGCGCGGCGATGCACTGGCTGGCGGCGCAACTCAAAACCGCGGGCTTCGCCCCGGAAATCTTCAGCTACCACAGCGTCGCCGACGGCCCCGACCTGGCGGTGCCGCGGCTGGTGGAACGGCTGGCGCAGGGTGAAGCCGACATCGTCGCCCACAGCCTCGGTGGCCTGATCGCGCTGCAGGCCTTGTGCGAATCGCCGGACCTGCCGGTGGCGCGCGTGGTCTGCCTGGGATCGCCGCTGACCGGCAGCGGCGCGGCCACCGGCATCCTGCGCTGGGCGCCGGCGGCGAGCCTGCTCGGGCGCAGCGCCGCGCTGCTGCAGCATGGCATCGCCTGCTGGCAGGGCCGGGCCCAGGTCGGGGTGATCGCCGGGCACGTGCCGCACGGCCTCGGCGCGCTGTTCGCCGGTTTCCAGGGCGAGCACGACGGCACCGTGGCAGTGGCCGAAACACGACTCCCGGGACTGGCGGACCACGTCGTGGTCGATGCCAGCCACAGCGGCCTGCTGTTCTCGGCGCAGGCGGCGGCGCAGGCCATCGCGTTCCTGCGGGACGGCCATTTCGTCCATTCCTAGCCAGGCGCCGGCGAGGCAGGCGGGTTCCCCGGCACGCCGGCCATGGCCGGCATGCGGCTTTGGTCGCGGCGCGGGGTAAAATCGCCGCCTTTCCCGCAGCAGACCGGAATCCCATGGGTAGAGGACCGTCCATCGAGGCCCGCAAGAACGCCGAAGACGCGCGCCGCGGCAAGATCTTCACCAAGATCATCCGCGAGATCGGTGTCGCGGCGCGTGCCGGCGGTGGCGATCCCGCCAACAATCCGCGCCTGCGCGGGGCGATCGACAAGGGACTGTCGGCGAACATGACCAGGGACGTCATCGAGCGCGCGATCAAGAAGGCCACCGGCGAACTGGAAGGCGTCGTCTACGAGGAAATCCGCTACGAAGGCTACGCGGCCGGCGGCATCGCGGTGATCGTCGATTGCCTCACCGACAACAAGGTGCGCACCGTGGCCGACGTGCGCCACGCCTTCGGCAAGTTCGGCGGCAACCTGGGCACCGACGGCTCGGTCTCGTTCATGTTCAGGAAACTCGGGGTGCTGTCGTATGCGCCCGGCGCAAGCGAGGACGCGATCACCGAGGCCGCGATCGAGGCCGGTGCCGACGACATCGTCGTCTATCCGGACGACGGTTCGATCGACGTGCTCACCGCGCCCGACAGCTTCGCCGCGGTCAAGGCGGCGATGGAGGCCGCCGGCCTGAAGCCCGCGCTGGCGGAAGTGACCATGCGCGCCGACAACGACATCGCCGTCGGCGGCGAAACCGCGCAACAGGTCGCCAAGCTGCTGGCCTGGCTGGAAGACCTCGATGACGTGCAGGCCGTGTATTCCAACGCCGAACTCGGCGAGGATGCGTACGCCTAACCGCGTAAGCTGACGCCGTGACCAGAATCCCCGGAATCCTTCCAATCCGGACGCCGCGCGTCCCGCGCCCGGGGCGGTCGGGCTGATGCGCATCATCGGGATCGACCCGGGCTCGCAGCGCACCGGCATCGGCGTCATCGACGTCGCCGCCGACGGCCGCTGCAGTTACGTCCATGCGCAGGCGCTGGTGCTGCTGGGCGCCGCGGACTTCCCCTCGCGGCTGGGCCTGCTGTGCGAGGGGCTGGAAGCGTTGCTGGAACAGTGGCAGCCGCAACAGGTCGCGATCGAGACCGTGTTCATGGACAAGTCCGCGATGTCGGCGCTCAAGCTCGGGCATGCGCGCGGCGCGGCGCTGGCGACGGTGGTGCGCCGGCAGCTGCCGGTCAGCGAATACGAGCCAAGGGTGATCAAGCAGTCGCTGGTCGGCCGCGGCGGCGCGGACAAGGCGCAGGTGCAGCACATGGTGCGACTGTTGCTCAAGCTGCCGGAAACCCGGCTGCAGGCCGACGCCGCCGATGCGCTGGCGGTGGCGTTGACCCACGCGCACATGAGCGCGACCGCCGGTCGCAGCGGGCTTACCACCGACCAGTTGCGGAGGCGCCGGGGATGATCGGTCGCCTGAAAGGCATCCTGGTGCACAAGCAGCCACCGTGGCTGGTGGTCGACGTGGGCGGCGTCGGCTACGAGCTGGAGGCGCCGATGAGCACCTTCTACGACCTGCCGGGCGTGGGCCGCGAAGTCTTCCTGTTCACCCACTACGCGCAGAAGGAGGACAGCGTCTCGCTGTACGGTTTCCTGCGCGAGGGCGAGCGGCGGCTGTTCCGCGAGGTGCAGAAGGTCAGCGGCATCGGCGCGAAGATCGCGCTGGCGGTGCTCTCGGGCGCCAGCGTCGACGAATTCGCGCGGCTGGTGCAGACCGGAGACGTGGCCGCGCTGACCCGCATCCCGGGGATCGGCAAGAAGACCGCCGAGCGCATGGTGGTCGAGTTGCGCGATCGCGCCGCCGACTTCGGCGGCGGCGGCGGTCCGCTCCAGGGCATCGGCGTCGCAGCCGACCCGCAGAGCGAGGCCACGGTCGCGCTGCAGCAACTGGGATACAAGCCGGCCGAAGCCGCGCGCATGGCGCGCGATGCCGTCGCCGCCGGCGACGATGCCGCCGCCATCATCCGCAAGGCGCTACAGTCCGCGCTGCGCTGAGGCGGCTCCGCGACTCCAGGGAAGCTTGATGTCCATCCAGACTTCATCCGCGCACGGCGCCACCACGGGCACGCATGGCCACGGCAAGGTCGGCCTGGCCGGGCTGATGGTCGGCGCCATCGGCGTGGTCTTCGGCGACATCGGCACCAGCCCGCTGTACACGCTCAAGGAAGCCTTCAGCCCGCATTACGGGCTGGTCGCCAACCACGACACGGTGCTGGGCATCCTGTCGCTGGTGTTCTGGGCGCTGACGATCGTGGTCACGATCAAGTACGTCACCGTGATCATGCGCGCCGACAACGAAGGCGAGGGCGGCATCATGGCGCTGATGGCGCTGGCCCAGCGCACGTTGCCCAAGGATTCGCGCTCGGCCTACGTGGTCGGCATCCTCGGCATCTTCGGCGCCTCGCTGTTCTTCGGCGACGGCGTGATCACCCCGGCCATCACCACCCTGTCCGCGATCGAGGGCCTCGAGATCGCCGCGCCGCAGCTCGATGCCTGGGTGGTGCCGCTGACGATCCTGGTGCTGGTGGGGGTGTTCGCCAGCCAGCGCTTCGGCACCGCGAAGGTGGGTCGCTTCTTCGGTCCGGTGATGATCGTGTGGTTCCTGGCGCTGGCGGTGATCGGGGTGCACAACATCAGCCAATCGCCGGAGGTGTTCAAGGCGTTCAGCCCGTGGTACGCGACGCGCTTTTTCCTCAACCATGGCACCCACGGCATCTTCATCCTCGGCGCGGTGGTGCTGGCGGTGACCGGCGGCGAGGCGCTGTACGCGGACATGGGCCACTTCGGCGCGCGTCCGATCCGCCACGCCTGGTACTGGTTCGTGCTGCCGGCGCTGATGCTCAATTACCTGGGCCAGGGCGCGCTGGTGCTCGAGGACCCGGCCGCGATCCAGAACCCGTTCTACCGCGGCGTGCCCGACTGGGGCAGGCTGCCGATGGTGCTGCTGGCGACCGCCGCGGCGGTGATCGCCTCGCAAGCCGTCATCACCGGCGCGTTTTCGGTGGCGCGGCAGGCGATGCAGCTGGGCTACATCCCGCGCATGGACATCAAGCACACATCGCGCGACACCATCGGCCAGATCTACATCCCCTGGGTCAACTGGGTGCTGATGATCGCGGTGATCCTGCTGGTGCTGCTGTTCGAGAGCTCGACCGCGCTGGCCTCGGCGTATGGCGTCTCGGTGTCGGGCACGATGCTGATCGACACCCTGTTGCTGGCGCTGGTGGCGCGCGCCACCTGGAAACGGGCGCGGCGCTGGGTGTTGCCGTTGTGCGCGCTGTTCGTGGTGATCGACGTCGCCTTCCTGGTCGCCAACGGGGTCAAGTTCTTCGACGGCGCATGGTTCCCGGTGATCCTCGGGCTGACCGTGTTCACCGTGCTGCGCACCTGGCGCCGCGGGCGCGAGCTGCTGTACGTGGAAATCCGCAAGGAGGGCATCCAGCTCGACAGCTTCCTGCCCGGGCTGATGCTGGCGCCGCCGGTGCGGGTACCGGGCACCGCGATCTTCCTGATCGCCCAGCAGGGCATGGTGCCGCAGGCATTGCTGCACAACCTCAAGCACAACAAGGTGCTGCACGAGCGCAACGTGTTCCTGACGGTGAAGACGCTCAACGTGCCCTACGCGCCGCCTGGCAGTCGCCTGCAGATCGCGCCGATCGGCGACGAATTCTTCCAGGTCCTGATCCGCTTCGGCTTCATGGAAACCCCGGACGTGCCGCTGGCGCTGATGCGCTCCTGCGACGAGGGCGGGGTGTACTTCGATCCGATGGAAACGACCTATTTCGCCAGCCGCGAGAACGTCGTCGCCGGCAAGCGCCGCGGCATGCCGGTGTGGCGCGACAAGCTGTTCGCGGTGATGCACCGCAACGCGGCGCCGGCGACCGTGTTCTTCCGGATCCCGGGCAACCGCCTGGTGGAGCTGGGCGCGCAGGTCGAGATCTGACCGCCCGGCCGCCGGCGCTGCCCATCGCAGGGGCCACGTGCGACCATACGGCCATGACCGAAGACCGCATCATCGCCGCCGATGCCACCCGCGAGGACGAGGCAATCGAAGCCTCGATCCGGCCCAGGCGGCTCGACGAGTACCTCGGCCAGCAACCAGTGCGAGAGCAGCTGGGAATCTACATCGAAGCCGCCCGCAAGCGCGGCGAGGCGATGGACCACGTGCTGATCTTCGGCCCGCCGGGGCTGGGCAAGACCACGCTCAGCCACGTCATCGCCAACGAGCTCGGGGTCGGCCTGCGCGTGACCTCCGGGCCGGTGATCGAGAAGGCCGGCGACCTGGCTGCGCTGCTGACCAACCTGCAGCCGCACGACGTGCTGTTCATCGACGAGATCCACCGCCTCTCGCCGGTGGTCGAGGAAGTGCTGTACCCGGCGATGGAGGATTTCCAGATCGACATCATGATCGGCGAGGGGCCCGCCGCGCGCTCGATCAAGCTCGACCTGCCGCCGTTCACCCTGGTCGGCGCGACCACCCGCGCCGGCCTGCTGACCGCGCCGTTGCGCGACCGCTTCGGGATCGTGCAGCGGCTGGAGTTCTACGGCGTCGAGGACCTGACCCGGATCGTGCGGCGCTCGGCGCAGATCCTGGGCATCGATTGCGCGGCCGAGGGCGCGGACGAGATCGCGCGGCGTTCGCGCGGCACCCCGCGGATCGCCAACCGGCTGCTGCGCCGCGTGCGCGACTTCGCCCAGGTGCGCGCCGCGGGCCACATCGACCACGACGTCGCCAGGGCGGCGATGCAGATGCTCAAGGTCGACCCGGAAGGCTTCGACGAGCTCGACCGGCGGCTGCTGCGCACCATCATCGAATCCTTCGACGGCGGCCCGGTGGGCGTGGAATCGCTGGCCGCGGCGCTGAGCGAGGAACGCGGCACGCTGGAGGACGTGGTCGAGCCCTACCTGATCCAGCAGGGCTACCTGGTGCGCAGCGCGCGCGGCCGCATGGCCACCGCCAAGGCCTGGCGCCACCTCGGGCTGAAGCCCAGGCCCGGCGCCGGCGGGCTGTTCGCGGAGGACCCGCCCGAGCGCGATCCGGCCGCGGATGCAAGTGGCGGCTGAACCCGTGTTCAGTTGGCCGACACGGGTGTACTGGGAGGATACCGACGCCGGTGGCGTGGTCTACCACGCGCAGTACCTGGCATTCCTCGAACGCGCGCGGACCGAATGGCTGCGCGCGCGCGGCAAGGGCCAGGAGCTGCTGCGGCGCGAACACGACCTGGTGTTCGCGGTGCGCGCGATGCAGGTGGATTTCCGCCAGCCGGCGCGGCTCGACGACGCGCTCGAGGTTTCGGTCGAGCTGGTCGGATGCCGCCGCGCCAGCTTGGTGATCGCGCAGGCGATCCGCCGCGACGGCGCGTTGCTGCTCGACGCGCAGGTGCGGGTGGCGGCGCTGGGCGCAGGCGATTTCCGCCCGCGCGCGATCCCCGACGGCCTGTACATGGAATTGAAATCGCTGGAAACGAAACTGCAACAACCCGATGCAACCCCATCCGATGGAGCGTGACGCATGACCCCATTGCTGGCAGCCCTGCAGGCCGCCGTCGAGCCCCTGCCGGAAGACGCGCCCGCCAACGCCGCGCGGACCGTGGCCGACGTGGCCCCCGCCGCCGCGCACAACGGCATCGACATGCTGGCGCTGGTGCTGCACGCCAGCATCCCGGTGCAGCTGGTGCTGGTGCTGCTGCTGTTCGCCTCGGTCGCCTCGTGGGTGATCATCTTCCGCAAGAAGCGCGTGCTCGACCGCGCCGAGCGCGAGGCGGACCGCTTCGAGGAGCGTTTCTGGTCCGGTTCGGAGCTGTCCAAGCTCTATGCCGGCGCCAGCGAGCGCAACCGCGACATCGGCGGGCTGGAAGCGATCTTCGAAGGCGGCTTCCGCGAGTTCAACCGCATCCGCCAGCGCAAGGGCGTGGAATCGCGGATCCAGCTGGAAGGCGCGCAACGCGCGATGCGCGCGACCGCCTCGCGCGAGCTCGACGGGCTCGAGCACAACCTGGAATTCCTCGCCAACGTCGGCTCGATCAGCCCCTATGTCGGCCTGTTCGGCACGGTGTGGGGCATCATGATTTCGTTCCAGGGCCTGGCCAACGTCAAGGAAGCCACGATCGCGACCGTCGCGCCCGGCATCTCCGAGGCGCTGATCGCCACCGCGATGGGCCTGTTCGCCGCGATCCCGGCGGTCTGGGCCTACAACCGCTTCGCCACCAAGGTCGAGCGGATGAGCGTGCGCTACGACGCGTTCTCCGAGGAGTTCTCCTCGATCCTGCAGCGCCAGGCGCACCTGGACGACGTCTGATTTGTTCGTGAATCGTCATCCCGAGCGCAGCGAGGGATCGGTATTTTTGCGAGAGCGGCAGCAGGTCCCCCGCTGCGCTCGGGATGACACCGGGAGAAAACTCGAATGGCCATGACCGCCACCGGCCGCCGCATCCGCAAGCGCAAGCTCAAGGCGGAGATCAACGTGGTGCCGTACATCGACGTGATGCTGGTGCTGCTGATCATCTTCATGGTCACAGCGCCGCTGCTCAACCTGGGCGTCGACGTCAAGTTGCCGCAGGTTGCCGCGGCCAGCGTCGAGCAACCCAAGCAGCAGGTCGTGGTGCAGGTCGGCGCCGACGGCGCGCTGTCGCTGATCCAGAAGGACGAGCAGGGGCCGGCCGACAAGATCGCGCTGGATGCGGACGAACTGCTGCTGCGCGTCGCCGCCATCCGCAACCAGGATCCGAACCTGGTGGTGTTCGTCGCCGGCGACGGCGCGGTGCGCTACGAGTCGGTGCTGGGCATCCTGCAGCGGCTGCGCACCGAGGCGCATGTCGAGAAGGCGACGCTGCTCACCAGTTCGCCGGAGCCCGCGCGCAAGTGAAGGAAACCCGCGCCGACACCAACGCCGCGGTGGTCAGCGCGCTGGCGCTGCACGCGCTGCTGTTCGCGCTGATGTTCCTTGGCCTGTGGTGGACGCGGGCGAGCACGCCGGTGTCGGCGGCCGGGCCGGTGATCGAGGCGGACCTGGTCGACCCGAATGCGCTGTCGGCGCCGATGCGGCGCGCGCTCGACGCACCGGCCAAGGCTCCGCCGCCGGAGCCGCAGCCGGTCCAGGACGCCACGCCGCCGCCGCAGCCGGTGCCCGAACCCACGCCGCAGGACGCGCCGGTGCCGCCGCAACCGCAGGCGCAGGAACCGGTTCCCGAGCCGGACGCGCGCGAGCAGCAGCGGGTGGAACGCGACGCCGAAGCCGCCGAGCGCGCCGCCCGCGAGCAGCAAGAAAAACGCCGCCAGGAACAGATCGACCTGACCGAGCGCCAGCGCCAGGACGCGGCCGAGAAACAGCGTCGGCTGGCGCAGCAGCAGATCGCCGACAAGCTCGCGAAGATCCGTGCCGAGCGCGAGAAGGCCGCGCGCGCGGCCGACCTGGCCGAGCAGAAGCTCAAGCAGCTTGCCGACGCCCGCTCGCGCAATGCCGCCGAGGCCGCGGCGCAGTCGGATGCCGAGGCCAGCGCCAGCCCGCCGCCGGGCAACGATGGCGTCGATCCGGACCTGGCCGCGCGTTACGCCGTGGCCCTGCAGGAAGCGATCCTGCGCAACTGGACCCGGCCCGACACGGTGCCGCTGGGCCAGCGCTGCCGGATCACCATCCGGCAACTGCCCGGCGGGGAGGTCATCGATGCCAAGGTCGCCCCCTCGTGTCCCTACGACGAGCTGGGCAGGCGCTCGGTCGAAGCCGCGGTGCTGAAGGCGCAACCCTTGCCGTATGCCGGCTTCGAGGCCGTGTTCAGCCGCACCCTGCTGCTCAATTTCGAGGCGCAGGACCGATGACACCGGGAATGCGTAGCGACCCCCGTGCGCGGAGCAGGTGCGGATGAAGGGCATGCATTCCGAGTACGGCTCCATTCATCTTTGAGACAGCCTTCACGGCCAAGCTGTTAAGAATCCTGACTTGCCCCCGGAAGTGACGATGAAACGATCCCTGCGCTGGCTGGCGACCCCCTTGCTGCTCCTCTCCACCCTGCTGCTGCCGCTGCTGGGGGCTGCCCAGGAACGCGGCCTGGAGATCGATATCGTTGGCGGCAACGCCTCGGCGCTGCCGATCGCGGTGGTCCCCATGCCCTACCAGGGCTCCGCGGCCGCGCCCGGGACCGACATTTCCGGCGTGATCGCGGCCGACCTGGCCCGCTCCGGCCAGTTCCGGGCCCTGCCCGAGCGCGACATGGTCGAGCGCCCGACCCGTGGCGGCGAGGTCAACTATCCGACCTGGCGGCTGCTGAAGCAGGACTTCCTCGTGGTCGGCCGGGTGCTGGACGCCGGCGACGGCGGCTACCGGGTCGAGTACGAACTGTTCGACGTCGCCAAGCAGCAGCGCCTGCTCGGCTTCGCCATGACCGCGCGCAGCAACGCCATGCGCGACGTCGCCCACCAGGTCGCCGACGCCATCTACGAGAAGATCCTCGGCGTTCGCGGGGCGTTCTGGACCCGGATCGCCTACGTCACCGCCAGCGGCCTGGGCAAGAACAGCCGCTATGCGCTGATGGTCGCCGACGCCGACGGCTGGAACCCGCAGACCGTGGTGCGCTCCGGCGAGCCGCTGCTGTCGCCGTCGTGGAGCCCGGACGGGCGCAAGCTGGCCTATGTCAGCTTCGAGCGCGGCAATTCCTCGATCTACATCCAGGACATCACCACCGGCGCGCGCGAGCTGGTCGCCAGCTTCCGCGGCATCAACGGCGCGCCCAACTTCTCGCCCGATGGCCGCCGCCTGGCGCTGACCCTGTCCAAGTCCGGCAACCCCGAGATCTACGTGATGGACCTGGGCAGCAAGGCGCTGACCCGGATCACCAACCAGATGGGCATCGACACCGAGCCGGTGTGGAGCGCCGATGGCGGGTCGCTGTACTTCACTTCCGATCGCGGCGGCAAGCCGCAGATCTACCAGGTGTCGTCCAGTGGCGGCGGCGCCAGCCGCATCACTTTCCAGGGCAGCTACAACGCCACCGCGACGGTGTCCTTCGACGGCAAGAAGATCGCCATGGCCCAGGGCAACGGCAACAACTACCGGATCGCGCTGCTCGACCGCAGCCTCGGTTCGCCGCGCTGGTCCATGCTGTCGCCCGGATCGCTGGACGAATCGCCGAGTTTCGCCCCCAATGCCAGCATGGTCCTGTACGCCGCCCGCGAAGGCGGCCGCGGCGTGCTCTATGCAGTGTCGGCCGATGCCCGCGTGCGCCAGCGTTTGGTGCTTGCCGACGGCGACGTGCGCGAGCCGGCCTGGGGTCCGTATCGCCAGCAACGTTGACCGGTGGCTTCGGCCCGGCCTCCAGCCACCCACGAGCTGTCCCAGCGAGTTTCCATCAGCCAGCTTTCCATCAAGCTAGCTTCCACCCAGCGAGAAGACGAGGAATGACGATGAACGCGACTACCCGAGTGTTGTTGACCGCGCTGTTGTGCGCTGCGGCCATTGGTTGCTCCAAGAAGGTCAAGGAAGTCCCGCCTGTGGATACCGGGGCAGGCACCGCGCCCGTCACCGAGCCGGCGCCGACCGCGGGCATGTACGGCCCCGAGGACCTGGACACCGATGCCTGCCTGCGCCAGCGGGTGGTGTACTTCGACTTCGACCAGGACGCGCTGCGTCCGGAGTTCCAGGCGGCGATGGCCTGCCACGCCAAGTACCTGCGCGACCGCCCGTCCTCGCGCATGAGCCTGGAAGGCAATGCCGACGAGCGCGGTAGCCGCGAATACAACCTCGGCCTCGGCGAGCGCCGCGGCAACGCGGTGTCCTCGGCGCTGCAGGCCAACGGCGGCTCCGGCAGCCAGATCACCGTGGTCAGCTACGGCGAGGAACGCCCGACCTGCACCGAGTCGAGCGAGGATTGCTGGGCCAAGAACCGCCGCGTCGAGATCGTCTACACGGCCAAGTAAGCAAGCCGATGCGGGCCGGGAACGGGCGGACGCCGTCTCCCGGCATCGCATCCAGGGCCCTCGCCATGCGGGGGCCTGCATGGCCCCCTTGGATGGGGGCTTTTTGTTTCCATTCCGATTCGATCGACTACAGTGAAGCCATGAACACACCACGCATCCGGTTCCTGGTTGGTCCGTTCCTGATGGGCGCGCTGCTGCTCGCGACCGCCCTGCCGGCGTCGGCGCAACGCGCCAGCCTCGCCGAGCGCGTCGGCGCGCTGGAGCAGCAGGCGGCCAACAACCAGGGCAACGTGGACCTGCTCAACCAGGTCAACGGGCTCAAGAACGAGGTGCAGGCGCTGCGCGCGCAGCTGGAGGAATTGCAGCACCAGCAGCAGCAATGGCACGACAGCAGCCGCAACCAGTACCTGGACCTCGACGGCCGCCTCAACCGGCTCGAAGGCGGCGGCGCGGCGGCGTTGCCCGCCTCCGCGCGCGCGGCAACGCCGGACGCTGCGCCCGGTGCCAGCGAGCAGGCGCCCGCGGTGTACGGGGATCCCGGCGCGCTGGCCAAGGGCGAGGGCGAACGCGCGGCCTACGATGCCGCCTTCGACGTGCTCAAGGCCGGGCGCTACGACGAGTCGGCGGGCATGTTCCAGGAGTTCCTGCAGCGCTACCCCAATGGCGCCTGGGCGCCCAATGCGCTGTACTGGCTTGGCGAGAGTTACTACGTCACCCAGAACTACCCGCTGGCACAGCAGCAGTTCCAGGCGTTGCTGGACCGTTACCCGACCCACGACAAGGCCCCGGGCGCGCTGCTCAAGGTCGGCTTGTCGCAATACGGCCTCAAGCAGGTCGATGCCGCGCAGGCCACGCTGGGCAAGGTCGTGGAGCTGTACCCCGGCACCGACGCCGCGCGCACCGCCGACGACCGCCTGCGCGCGATGCAGCTCAACGCGCTGCATTGACCCAGGCGCGGGCCGGCCAGGGCGGGCCGGCCACGGCGCGCGGCCGCGGCGGCGGCTGCGGCTAAAATACCGCCATGGACACCGTCGCCCCCGAAGCGGCCGGCGCCGCGGCGGCGGACCGGCTCCGCATCACCGAAATCTTCCTGTCGCTGCAGGGCGAGGCCCGCGACGCCGGCTGGCCGAGCGTGTTCGTGCGCCTGACCGGCTGCCCGCTGCGCTGCCAGTACTGCGATACGGCCTACGCCTTCCACGGCGGGCAGTGGTGGGAGATCGACGCGATCATCGCCGAAGTGGCCCGCCATGGCGTGCGCCACGTCTGCGTCACCGGCGGCGAGCCGCTGGCGCAGAAGCGCTGCCTCGGCCTGCTGCGGCGGCTGTGCGACAGCGGTTACGTCGTGTCGCTGGAGACTTCGGGCGCGGTCGACATCGCCGGGGTCGACCCGCGGGTCTCGCGCGTGCTCGACATCAAGACCCCGGGCTCGGCGGAGGTCGAGCGCAACCTGTGGTCGAACCTGCCGCTGCTGACCGCGCGCGACCAGGCCAAGTTCGTGATCTGCGACCGCGCCGATTTCGACTGGGCCTGCGCCGTGGTCGCCGAACACCGGCTGCACGAGCGCTGCGAGGTGCTGTTCTCGCCGAGCGCGACGCAGCTGCCGGCGCGCATGCTGGCCGACTGGATCGTGGCCGAAAAGCCGCCGGTGCGTTTCCAGCTCCAGTTGCACAAGCTGCTCTGGGACGACGAGCCCGGACGATGATCCCGATCCCGCCCGGAAGCCATGGACGCTAGCGCCCGCAAACCCGCCGTCGTGCTGGTATCCGGGGGCATGGATTCGGCCGTGGTGCTGGCGATCGCCCGCGAGCAGGGCTACGCGGCGCATGCGTTGAGCGTGCGTTACGGCCAACGCCACACTTCCGAGCTCGATGCCGCCGACCGCGTCGCGCGCGCGCTCGATGCGGTCGCGCACAAGACGGTGGCGGTGGACCTGCGCAGCATCGGCGGCTCGGCGCTGACCGATGCCGGGATCGCGGTGCCGGAGGACGGCGACGGGCATGTCATCGGCGCCGACATCCCGGTGACCTACGTGCCGGCGCGCAACACCATCATGCTGTCGCTGGCGCTGGGCTGGGCAGAGGTGCTGGGCAGCGCCGACCTGTTCTGCGGCGTCAACGCGGTCGACTACTCCGGATATCCGGATTGCCGGCCGGAGTTCATCGAAGCGTTCGAGCGGCTGGCCAACGTCGCCACCCGGGCCGGGGTCGAGGGCGCCGGTTTCCGCATCCATGCGCCGCTGCTGCGGATGTCGAAGGCCGACATCGTGCGCGAGGGCCTGCGACTGGGCGTGGATTTCGCGCTGACCGTGTCGTGCTACCAGGCCGATGCCGACGGCCGTGCCTGCCGCCATTGCGACGCCTGCCTGCTGCGCGCCGAGGGCTTCGCCGCCGCCGGCGTCGCCGATCCCACCCGCTACCGGGCGTGACGCAGTGGCGGCGCGCGCTGCGCTAGAATTCGCCTCCGCGCGTGAATGGCAGTGCGTGCAGCCGTCTTGTCCCCGGGGCAGCGGGGAGAAGGTGCCCGAAGGGCGGGTGAAGGGCGCTTTTCCCGCGACGCTGGCAGTGCATGGCGACCGGGTTCCCCTCACCCCTTGCCCTCTCCCCGCAAGCGGGCAGAGGGGGAGTGATCGTCGGGCCGTGCCCGACTGCGGTATTTTATGAAAGCGGGCCGTTAGCTCAGTTGGTAGAGCAGAAGACTTTTAATCTTTTGGTCGATGGTTCGAATCCATCACGGCCCACCAATGCCCACGGGGGAAAGCCCATGAGCCTTCAAGCGAAGCTCATCGAATCGTGTTTCGCGGCATCGCCAAACGTTCGCTATGTCGCGACCTACCTCGGCGGCGAGGTGGGATTGCGGTCCAGGAGCGACGTGCAACTGCTCGGTTCCAACGAGTCGGACCAGTACGAGGAGATCATCGTCAACCCGACGCTGATCAAGCTCCTGACCCAGCGCGGAAACATCGATTGCGGCGGGTTCAGGCACGCGGTGGCGCACTACGGCCTGTTCAACGCCCTCATTTACCCGGTGGCCGACGGGCACGTCACGGTGAGTTTCGAACTGGACGCGAGGCTGGACGACGAGATCCCGCGGATCATCGCGGTGATCGACCGGCTGCTGGCCAGTCCCGCCGCTGGATCCTAGGGGTCGAGGGGCTGGCGGTCCGCGTCGAGCCTGATCACCTGGTCCGCGATCCTCGGCAGCGTCTTCATCGCCTGGCGGCTGACGCGCTCGAAGAACTGCACGAAGCGCAGCACCTGCGCATGCGTCATCGCCTGGCGGCCGGGATGCTGCGCCTGCAGCGTCTGTTCCTGCTGCCAGCGCCATTGCGGCACGATCGCGAAACCCGGTCCCTGCAGGAACAGCAGCCGCGGCAGCCGCGACCATAGCGCCGGGTAGTCGCGGGCCAGCGCCTCATTGCTCCAGCGCCGCCAGGTGCCGTGCGGATCCTCGTCGCGCTCCAGCGCGTTGATCGGTGCGGCCAGTTCGGCGTCGGCTTGCGGCGGCACCTTCAGGAACCAGCCCTCGAACAGCACCAGGTCGGCGTGTTCCACCCGCGGCCATTGCGATTCCGGCAGGCGGTCGTCGGCGATCTTGTCGAAGCGCGGCAACGCCACCGGCCGGCCTTCGCGCAATGCGTCGAGCACCGCGCAGGCCAGCGCGGGATCGTGGCTGCCCGGCACGCCGCGGGTCGCGCAGAGCGGGTGCACTTCGCGACCCAGGCGCTGGCGCTGCGCGTGGCCGAGATAGAAATCGTCGATCGACAGGGGGACGACGCGCAGTCCGCGTTCGGCGGCCAGCGCCGCGACCTGCGCGGACAAGGTCGACTTGCCGGTGCCCTGCAGCCCGGCGATGGCATGGACGCGGTCGCCGCCGGCGAGGGCGTCGTCCAGGGTCGCGGCGACGAAGTCGGCGCCGTACCCCTGGCCGTGGGCGGGATGGGCAGGGGGCCGCTCGTGGCCGGGATGCAGGGGCGTTGCCATCGCGCGACAATAACGCAATGGACGAAGACACTCTGTACGCGCAGGCACTGGCCGAGTTCTCGCGGCTGTACGACGAGGCCGCCGAAGCCGGCGAACCCGACCGCAACGCGATGACCGTGGCGACGGCGTCGCTGGACGCGCGGCCGTCGGCGCGCACGGTGCTGCTGAAGGCGTTCGACGCGCGCGGCTTCGTGTTCTACACCCATCTCGACGGGCGCAAGGGCCGCGAATTGCAGGCCAACCCCTATGCCGCGCTGCTGTTCCACTGGCCGCGCGTGCGCCATGGCGTGCAGGTGCGGATCGAGGGCCGCGTGCACACGGTGCCCGACGACGAGGCCGATGCCTATTTCGCCAGCCGCCCGCGCGGCAGCCAACTGGGCGCCTGGGCGTCGCTGCAGTCGGAAACGCTGGAAAGCCGCGAGACGTTCGAACAACGGTTGGCGCAGGCCGAGCGCAAGTTCGAGGGCCGCGACGTGCCGCGCCCGCCGCGCTGGACCGGGTTCCGGGTGCGGCCGCGCTGGATCGAGTTCTGGCATGGCGCCGACTACCGGCTGCACGAGCGTTGGCTGTACGAGCGCGACGTCGCCGGAGCGTGGTCGAAGCGGATGTTGTATCCGTGAGCGC
>JAKFDF010000171.1:0-22462 GCA_036676275.1 Lysobacter sp. | reverse complement strand
CCCAGCCTGCGCGAACGCGTGGGCGCACTGCGCAACATCCCGCCGTTCCTGCGCGAGATCTGGGCCACCAGCAAGCCGTTGACCATCACCAGCCTCGGCCTGCGCCTGGTGCGCGCGCTGATGCCGATCGCCACCCTCTACATCGGCAAGCTGATCATCGACGAGGCGGTGCGGCTGGTCGCACAGGGGGCCAACGCCGGCGACCTGGCCGAAGCATGGCGCAGCGGCGCGCTCGACCACCTGGGCCTGCTGCTGGCCAGCGAATTCGCGCTGGCGATCGCCTCGGACCTGCTCGGGCGCATGGTCAGCTACGCCGACGGCCTGCTGTCGGAACTGTTCACCAACGCCACCAGCATCCGGCTGATGCAACATGCCGCGACCTTGGACCTGGAGGATTTCGAGGACCCGGACCTGCAGGACAAGCTCGACCGCGCCCGCCGCCAGACCATGGGCCGGATGAACCTGATGAGCCAGCTGTTCGGGCAGGCGCAGGACGCGATCACGGTGGTCAGCTTCGCCGCCGGCCTGCTGGTCTATGCGCCGTGGCTGATCGTGCTGCTGGCGATCGCGCTGATCCCGGCGTTCGTCGGCGAGGCGCACTTCAACGCGCTCAACTACACCCTGAACTTCGCGTGGACCCCGGAGCGCCGCCAGCTCGAGTACCTGCGGCAGATGGGCGCCAGCGTGGAAACCGCGAAAGAGGTCAAGATCTTCAACCTCAACCGCTTCTTCATCGCCCGGTTCCGGCAGCTTTCGGACAAGTTCTACCTCGCCAACAAGGCGCTGGCCGGCAAGCGCGCGTTCTGGGGCACGCTGCTGGCCGCGCTCGGCACGCTGGGCTACTACATCGCCTATGCCTACATCGCCTGGCGCACCGTGCGCGGCGATTTCACGATCGGCGACCTGACCTTCCTGGCCGGCAGTTTCCGCCGCCTGCGGCAATTGCTGGAAGGGCTGCTGGTCGGGTTTTCGCAGGTCGCGAGCCAGGCGCTGTACCTGGACGACCTGTACTCGTTCTTCGAGATCGTGCCGGAGATCTCGTCGGGGCCGGACGCGATCCGGGTACCACAACCGATCGTGCGCGGCTTCGCGTTCGAGAACGTCGGCTTCCGCTATCCCGACGCCGCGCGCTGGGCGTTGCGCGGGCTGGACTTCGAACTGCGCGCCGGCGAAGTGCTGGCGCTGGTCGGCGAGAACGGCGCCGGCAAGACCACCCTGGTGAAGCTGCTTGCGCGGCTGTACGACCCCGACGAGGGCCGCATCCTGCTCGACGGCCGCGACCTGCGCGACTACGACCTGGAGGACCTGCGCGCCAACATCGGCGTGATCTTCCAGGACTTCGTGCGCTACCACCTCACCGCCGGCGAGAACATCGGCGTCGGGCAGATCGACGCGATGGACGACCGCGCGCGGATCGAGTCCGCGGCGCGGCGCGCGGCCGCCGACGAGGTGGTCGCCTCGCTGCCGCTGGGCTACGACCAGCTGATCGGCCGCCGCTTCAAGACCGGCGTCGACCTGTCCGGCGGCCAATGGCAGAAGATCGCGATCGCCCGCGCCTACATGCGCGACGCGCAGGTGATGATCCTCGACGAACCGACCGCGGCGCTGGACGCGCGCAGCGAATTCGAGGTGTTCGAGCGCTTCAAGGAACTGTCCGACCAGCGCACCGCGATCCTGATCTCGCACCGCTTCTCCAGCGTGCGCATGGCCGACCGCATCCTGGTGCTGGCCGAGGGCAGGCTGGAGGCGTCCGGCACGCACGAACAGCTGCTGGCGCAGGGCGGACGCTACGCGGAACTGTTCGAGCTGCAGGCGGCCGGGTATCGCTGACCCCATCCCCCGATCCGGGCACTTCGCAGGAGCGGCTTGCAGCCGCGAGCTGTTTGCCCGCGCCATGAATCGTGTAAGGAGCTCGCGGCTGCAAGCCGCTCCTACAACGCCCTGCCGACATGCCACTGCAGGCCGCTGCCGCAACACCCTGCTAACAAGCGGCCGACGAAGATTCCACGACGATGCAGCCAGGACATCCCTCCATGCGCCAGTTCCCCGCCCTCGCCTTGCTCACCCTAGTGCTTCCTGCCTGCGGCGCGCAGCAGCCCGGCAGCCCGGCCGCCCATACCGCGCAGCAACCGCCACCCGCCACCACGGAAGATGGCATCCGCGTCACCACGATCGCCTCGGGGCTGGAACACCCCTGGTCGGTCGCGCCGCTGCCCGGCGGTGGTTTCCTGGTCAGCGAGCGCCCGGGACGCCTGCGCCGCATCTCTGCGGACGGCAAGGTTTCCGCGCCGCTCTCCGGCGTGCCCGAAGTCTGGGCGCAGGGCCAGGGCGGCCTGCTCGACGTGGTGCTGGCGCCGGATTTCGCCAGCAGCCGTCGCATCTATTTCAGTTACGCCGAACCCGGGCCGGACGGCAGCGCCGGCACCGCCGCGGCCTACGCGACGCTGGGCAGCGATGGATTGTCCGCGGTGCACGTGATCTATCGGCAGCAACCCAAGCTGGTCGGTGCCAACCACTTCGGCTCGCGCATCGCCTTCGATGGCAAGGGGCACGTCTTCATCAGCCAGGGCGAACGCAACGACAAGGCGCGCGCGCAGCAACTGGACAACCTGCAGGGCAAGCTGGTGCGGCTGGACATGGACGGCGGCATGCCGGCAGACAATCCGTTCGCCGATGCGCCGGGCGTGCGCCGCGTGATCTGGAGCTATGGGCACCGCAACATGCAGGGCCTGGCGGTCGATCCGCGCACCGGCACCTTGTGGGAGTCCGAGCACGGGCCGCGCGGCGGCGACGAGATCAACCTGCCGAAGGCCGGCAAGAACTATGGCTGGCCGATCATCAGCAACGGCATGGACTACGCGACCGATCGCCCGTACCCGGAAACCATCGGCAGCACCGCGCCCGGCATGGAAGCGCCATACCACGTCTGGGCGAAGTCGCCCGGGTTGAGCGGCATGGCGTTCTACACCGGGCATCCGCAATCGGCCTGGAACGACAGCCTGTTCCTCGGCGCACTGGCCGACCGCAACCTGATCCGGCTCAGCCTCGAGGGCGACCGCATCGTCGCCGAGGAACGCCTGCTCGACGACCTCGGCGCGCGCATCCGCGACGTGCGCGTCGGCAGCGACGGCAACGTCTACGTGCTGACGGACGAGGACGACGGCAAGCTGCTGAAGCTGCAACCGCCGGCGCCCTGATCGGGTATCGTTGCCGAAACCCAGGAGATTGCCGATGGCCGGTCCCAGCCGCGTCGCCCGCCTTGCGATCCTGATCGACGCCGACAACAGCAATCCGGCGCGGTTGCCGCAGCTGCTGGCCGAGATCGCCAAGCTCGGCAACGCCAGCGTGCGCCGTGCCTACGGCAACTGGACCTCCGGGCACCTGGGCGGCTGGAAGAACGGCCTGCTGACCCATTCGATCCAGCCGATCCAGCAGTTCAACTACACCACCGGCAAGAACGCCACCGACAGCGCGCTGATCATCGACGCCATGGACCTGCTCTACGGCGGCCACCTCGACGGTTTCTGCATCATCTCCAGCGACAGCGACTTCACCCGGCTGGCCGCGCGCATCCGCGAGCAGGGGCTGACGGTGTACGGCTTCGGCGAGCGCAAGACGCCGCAGGCCTTCGTCGCCGCCTGCGACAAGTTCATCTATACCGAGAACCTCGGCGTGGAGGACGAAGAGGACGACGACACCGGCGGCAAGCCCGGCAGGAAGCCGGCGCGCAAGCCGGTCCAGCTCAAGCGCGACCGCAAGCTGGACGCGTTGCTGCATGAAGCCGTCGATGCCGCCGCCGACGACAGCGGCTGGGCGCACCTGGGCGCGGTCGGCAGCAACCTGGTGCGGCTGGCGTCGGATTTCGATCCGCGCAGCTATGGCTTCCGGAAACTCAAGGACCTGGTCGCCGCGCATCCGGCCTACCTGGTCGAGGAACGCGCCAGTTCCGACGGCAAGACCGGCACGATCTACATCCGGCCGAAGAAGTAAGCCTTCCGGGTCGGCGGTCGACGTTTCTTCTCCCACCTGCCCTTCTCCCCGCCTGCCCTTCTCCCCGCCTGCGGGGAGAAGGTGCCCGCAGGGCGGATGAGGGGTACCGCTTTTGCCGTGCATCGGACACGCCCCCGGTTCGCTGCGCGAACCATCCCGCACTCCGTGCACGGCCCTTGCGCCTAGCCCAAGGCGTTCGGTCGCGCGCAAGCCAGTGGCTCGCAAGCCGCACGCCTTCACCCGCAAGCGGGGAGAGGGAGTACTGGCGAAAGGAACTCAGAACAGCGCGCGCTGTTCGTCTCCCGCAGCGGGATAACGCAACACGTCGTCGACCATCCGCGCATCGGGATTGAGCGGGTGCGGCTGGGTCTTGCCGGGCGCCAGCAGGTGCAGGACCTGCCAGCCGCGGACGCTGAAGTCGTCTGCGATCAGGCGCCGGTGGCAGCGCCACCACACCGCTTCGGCGCACATCACCGCGCAATGGCGTTCGCGCGCCAGCGACATGAGGTGTTCGCGCGCCAACGCGAATTCCGGGGTCGCCATGTAGTCGGCATAGCCGCGGAAGGCGGCCACTCGCCAGGCGCTGTTGCACGAATCCGGCAGCGGTGCCCGGCGGCCGCCGTACTCCGGCATCGCCCGGTAGTCGATGCCCGCGACCTGCAACGCCGGGACCATCGCCAGCGGCGAGTATTGCGGGTTGCGGCGCGAGCCGGCGAAGCGGCGCACATCCACCACGCATTCGATCCCGGCCGGCCGCAGCAGCGCCAGGAACGCGTCCCATTCCCGGGTCGAATGGCCGATCGTCCACAGCGTGCCGCCGTGCGCCGTGCCTGGCGCGAGGTTGGCTGTCTGCGTCTGCATTTGCCGTCCATGGTGCCGCGGTCGCGATGAAGCCGTCTTGACGCGCGCACCGGTAGGCTGGCGGCGCCATGCCATCGACGCCGCAGGATGCCCACATGACCGACCAAGCCAGCGGCCTCGCCCGGACCGCGCAGATCCTGGGTTTCCTGTTCAAGTACCGCGGCGCCGGGGTGTTCACCGGGCTCGACCTGGATGCCGCCACCCTGGACCCCGGCACGATGCCGGAAACCGACGGCAAGCCCGAGCAGTTCGTCGACGACCTCGAGGCGCTGGGGCCGACCTTCGTCAAGGTCGGCCAGGCCTTGTCCACCCGCCCGGACATGGTGCCGGCGCCGTACCTCGTCGCACTGGAACGCATGCAGGACGATGTCGCGCCGGTGCCCTTCGACGAGATCCGCGCGGTGGTCGAGGAAGCGCTGGGCGTGCGCCTGGGCAAGGTCTTCGCGCAGTTCGAGGAGACCCCGCTGGGCTCCGCGTCGCTGGCCCAGGTGCACCGCGCCACGCTGCGCGACGGGCGCATGGTCGCGGTCAAGGTGCAGCGCCCCGGGATCGTGGACGTGGTGCGCGCCGACCTGGACGCGCTCGCCGCGCTGGCCGGCAAGGCCGACCGGATGACCGACATCGGCCGCCGCATGCGCTTTTCCGACTGGGTGCACGAATTCCGCCGCACCCTGCTTGCCGAACTGGACTACCGCGCCGAAGCGGAGAACCTGGAGCGCTTCGGCGAGCACCTGCGCGGATATCCGGAACTCTATGTGCCGGCCCCGCTCTGGGACCTGACCGCAACCCGCGTGCTGACGATGGAGCTGGTCGCCGGAACCAAGGTCACCGAACTGTCCGGCCTGCGCCGGACCGAGCAATCGATGGTGGAGCTGGCCTCGGCGCTGATGCGCGGCTACCTGGACCAGGTATTCGTGCACGGCGAAATCCATGCCGACCCGCATCCGGGCAACCTGCTGGTCACCGACGACGGCCGCCTGGCGCTGTTCGACCTGGGCATGGTCGCGCACGTTCCGCCCAAGCTGCGCGAGCGCCTGCTCAAGCTGTTGTTCGCGGCGGTGGACGGCCGCGGCGAGGAAGTCGCCAACGAGGCGATCGCGATGGGCACGCGGCTGGAGGATTTCGACGAGGAGCGGTTCCTGCGCGAAGTCGGGCAACTGGTCTCGCGCTACGCCGCGCACGCCGGCTCGCAGTCGCTATCGGAGGGCCGGTTGATGCTGGAACTGGTCGGCCTGTCCACCGCCTGCGGGCTGCGCACGCCGCCGGAACTGAGCCTGCTGGGCAAGACCCTGCTCAACCTGGAGCAGGTCGCGCATGCGCTGGATCCGGACCTCGACGTCAAGCTGGTGGTCGAGCGGCACCTGGAACACGTGATGCGCGAACGGTTGAAGAAATCGCTGTCGCCCTCCAACCTCGCCAGCGAACTGATCGAAGTGCAGGCACTGTTGCGCGAGGCGCCGCGCAAGATCTCCGACCTGCTGTCGCTGCTGGCCGAAAACCGGCTGCAGGTGCGCATGACCGGGCTGGAGGAATCGCGCCTGATGGAAAGCCTGCAGAAGATCGCCAACCGGGTCAGCGCGGGGCTGGTGACGGCGGCGCTGATCGTGGCCTCGGCGATGATGATGCGGGTCGATACCGACACACGCCTGCTGGGCTATCCGGCGATCGCGCTGCTGTTGTTCGTGGTCGCCGCGGGCCTCGGCGTCGCCATCGTGCTCAGCGCGTTGCTGCGCGACCGCAAGGCACGTCCGCACGAGGAACGCGGGCCGCGCTGACGCGCATCCACCGGCCGCCGCGAACCGCGCCGCGCGGCAGGCCGCGCCGCGGATGACGCGGGTCGTACCGCAACCAGCTTGCACTGCGCGGCCGCAAGGCGGCGGCGCGCCGGAATGGCTCACCCGTGGATGCGCCCCGGCGCGATGCGCTCAGTGTGAAAACAGCACCGGCACGGTCGCCTGCTCGAACAGCTCGCGGGTCACTCCCCCGAAGATCTGTTCGCGCACCCGCGAGTGCCCATAGCCCCCGGCCACGATCAAATGCGCGCCCACCTGGGTGGCGTGGCGCAGGATGGCCGTCGCGGTGCTGGCGCCTTCGCGCGGCAACGAAACCACCTCGACCTCGAGCCCGTGACGGGCCAGGTGCTCGGCGATGTCCGCGCCCGGCAGCTCGCCGTGCCCGGTTTCGCCGACCCGCGGGTCGACCACGACCACATCGACGCTGCGTGCGCGGCGCAGCAGCGGCATCGCGTCGTGCAGGGCGCGGCTTGCTTCCGGGGACGGGCGCCATGCGACGACCGCCTTTTCCGGCGGGGCGACCCAGCGGGCCTGCCTGGGCACCACCATGAGCGGCCGCCCGGAGCCGAACAGCAACGAGGAGAACACCGAGCGTTCGGCCTCGGCGGCGGCGTTGGCGGTTCGCCCGTAGACCACGAGGTCGGCGTAGTGCGCGTGCAGCGCGGCGACCTCGGGCGCGGTCAGCCAGATCGAATCCGAAACCCTGGATTCGCTGCTCACCTCGTGCTTGGCCAGGCAGGCGTCGACCTTCGAACGCAGGCGCTCCGAGGCCTCGCGTGCCGCCGTGGCGAGGCTTTCGTAAACGGCCTCGGGAAAATAGTTCATGGCCTCGACCATCGGCGTCACCACGCTGATGCTGACCAGGCCGGTCACATGCCCGCCCTGCTCCGCGGCCAAGGCACAGGCCAGGTCGAACGCTTCCGGGCTGACTTCGCCCAGGACCACCGGAACCAACAGATCCTTGAACATTGCGAAGCCCTCCCTCGGATGACAGCACCCTAGGTCCGCCGCAGTGCCTCTGCATTGACCTGCATCAATACGGTGCCCGGCAAATGGCGGATAGTCCGTTCCAGAAGTACCTACCGCCCCAACGGAGCAACGGCCATGCGCCCCACCCCCGGACATGCCTACGTGGGACCCGCCCACCCGCGCTGGACCGAAACCCTGCGCGACCGGCGCCAGGTGCTGCTGCGCCCGATCGAGCGCCAGGATGCCCAGGCCGAGCGCGACTTCATCGAGGCGCTGTCGCCGGAATCGCGGCGGGCGCGTTTCCTGTACCAGATGAACTCGCCCAGCGAGGCGCTGATCGACTCGCTCACGGACATCGATTACATCAACGATGTCGCCTTCGTCGCGGTCGTCCGCGAGGACAGCCGCGACCGCATGGTCGGTGCCTGCCGTTATGCCATCGGCTCCAACCCGGAGGAGTGCGAGGTTGCGGTTGCCGTGCTCGACGATTGGCAGGGGCAGGGCCTTGGGACCGCGATGATGGGCCACCTGATCGACGTCGCCCGCGACCGCGGCATCAAGCGCATGGTTTCCGTGGACGATTCCGGCAACCTGGAAATGCGCGACCTCGCACGCCATCTTGGTTTCCACACCAAGGTTTCGGCGGATGATCCCTCGCTGGTCGTGCATACCCTCACGCTCTGAACCACAGCCATCGTCCACCGGGCAATGCCAATGAATCGCCTCCGCGACAAGGTCTGCATCGTCACCGGCGCCGCCCTCGGAATCGGCCGCGCCTGCGCGCTCCGGCTTGCCGGGGAAGGCGCGCGCATCGCCCTGTTCGACGTGCTCGACGACGATGCGCGCGCGCTGCGCGACGAGCTGCGCGCAGCCGGGCACGATGCCGACTGCTGGCATGTCGACGTCTCCGACGAAGCCCAGGTCCGATCCGCGATCGACGCCGTCGCGGACCGCCATGGCCGCATCGACGTGCTGGTCAACAACGCCGGCATCGCCGGCGCCAACAAGCCGACCGACCAGCTCACCGAAGCCGAATGGGACCGGGTGCAGGCGATCAACGTCAAGGGCGTGTTCTTCTGCGTCAAGCACGTGATCGCGCACATGCGCCGCGCCGGCGGCGGCAGCATCATCAACCTGTCGTCGATCTATGGCCTGGTCGGCGCCGCGGATTCGCCGCCGTACCATGCCTCGAAGGGCGCGGTTCGGCTGATGAGCAAGACCGATGCGATGCTGTACGCAGGCGATGCGATCCGGGTCAATTCGGTGCACCCCGGCTTCATCCGGACGCCGATGGTGCAACACTTCCTGGAAGCCGGCGGGGGCGACGTCGAGACCCTGCGCGCGCAGGTCGCGGGGCTGCATCCGCTGGGCCACCTGGGCGAGCCCGACGACATCGCATGGGGCGTGGTCTATCTTGCCTCGGAAGAATCGAAGTTCGTCACCGGCAGCGAGCTGGTGATCGACGGCGGTTACACCGCGCGCTGAATCGTTTCCCTGTCCCTGGCATCCGTGAGGTCGTGAATGAAGATCCTGTTGGCGGTCGATGGCAGCAAGAACGGCGAGGACGCGGCCAGGCACGTGGTCCGGCTCGCCAAGGAGCTCGCATCCCCTCCGTCGCTGCTGCTGCTCAACGTCGACATGCCGCTGATGCAGGCAGCCGCGGTCAAGCTGGGCGCCAAGGCCGTCGCCAGGTACCACGCCGGCAACGGCGAATACGCGATCACCGGCGCCAAGCGCATCCTCACCCGGGCCAGGCTTGCCTTCGACACGCAACTGCTGGTCGGGGACGCAGCCGAACAGATCGCCGCGGCCGCGGCGAAGCAGCGCGTCGACCTCATCGTCATGGGCTCGCGGGGCCTGACCGCGTTCAAGGGCCTGCTGCTGGGTTCGGTCGCCAGCAAGGTGCTGGCCCGTTCGGCGCTGCCGGTGACGCTGGTCCGCTGAAGGGCCGGATTCAGGGCAGCCACAGCCCGAGCACGAACGCCGCCACCATCGCGACCACCCCGGACAGCACCCGCAAGCCGTAGCCGCTGCCGCCGCGCAGGAACGCGAACAGCAGCTTCAGCGACGAATTGGTCACCAGCGCCGCGACCAGCGGCCAACGCGCGGCCGCCACGCTGACCTGCTCCGCCGCCACCAGCTGCGCCAGGGATGCCGCCGCGGCATGCACGTCCGCCAGCCCGGCCGCGCCGGCCGCCCAGGCCAGGCCGGCATCGCCCATCCAGGCGTGCAACGCGGCCGACAGCAGCAGGGCCCCGGCGACGATGGCGACAAATGCGAGCGCATGCAGCGGTTCGAACGGCCGCCCGACCCGGCCCGGCTCGATCGCGTCCGACACCGTGAGCCCATGCCAGCTCCACGCCGCGGCCGCCACGACCGCAACCACCCCGCTGGCCGCGAGCGGCCAGGCGATCGCCTGCAGCAACGCCGGCGAAAACGCACCGACCACGATCGCCAGCTGGATCACCGTGCCTACATTGGACAACAGCGCCGCGCTGGTGCAGGCCGGGGCGAGCGCCGGCTCCTCGCGCGAGCGCTCCCCCATCGCCGCGATGGTCGCGGTACTGGAAACGAACCCGCCGGCCAACCCTGCCAACGCCAACCCGGCGCGCGGTCCCAGGGCACGCAGGGCGACGTAGCCCATCGCCTGGATGCCCATGACCAGCACCACCAGCAACCACAGCTTGCGTGGATTGAGCGCCTGCCACGGATCGATGCTGCGATCCGGCAACAGCGGCAGCACGATCGCCGCGGCCGCAGCGAGCAGCAGGACGTCGTGCAGTTCCTGGGTAGTGAGCACCTGGCGGGCGAAACGATGCAGCCGCGACTTGCTCGCCAGCACCACCGCCACCGCCACGCCCAGCCCCGCGGCGAGCACCGTGCGTTGCATCGCGAGCACCCCGAGCAGGTACACCAGCAGCATCGCCGATTCGGTCGTCAGCCCGGGGTCCCGGGCGCGGCTGTAGCGGTAGCTGGACAGCGCCGCCAACGCGGCGAAGCCGCCAGCCACCGCCACCGCCAGCGGTCCGAGCAACTGCGCCACGGCGCCCGCGAGCGCCAGCAGCAGGAAGGTGCGCACCCCGGCGGCGGCACGCGCCGCGCCGGTGCCCTTGCTGCGCTCGCGTTCGATACCGACCAGCAGGCCGATGCCGGCGGCGACCGCAAGGCCTGCGAGTTCGACGGAAAGCGTGGGCATGCGGTGAGCGTGCACCGCGGGCGCATGCGCTGGCAAGGCGGGCGGCGGGCCCGGTTGGCTACAATGAACGCCCTCCCCCGCGCCGCGTTTCCCCGCATGTCCTCTGCTTTCGGCACCGAAACCGTGCTGGACGTCCGTCACTGGACCGACGACTACTTCAGTTTCGCCACTACCCGCGATCCCGGGCTGCGCTTCGACAGCGGCCAGTTCGTGATGCTCGGACTGCAATTGCCGCAGGCCGACGGCACGCAGCGGCCGTTGCTGCGCGCGTATTCGATCGCCAGCGCCAACTGGGAAGAACGACTGGAGTTCTTCAGCATCAAGGTGCCCAACGGGCCGCTGACCTCGCGCCTGCAGCACATCCGGCCCGGCGACGAGGTGCTGGTCGGACGCAAGCCGACCGGGACGCTGCTGGTCCACGACCTGCACCCCGGCCGCAACCTCTACCTGCTGGGCACCGGCACCGGCTTCGCGCCGTGGCTGTCGATCGTCAAGGACCCGGACACCTACGAGCGCTTCCAGACCGTGGTGCTGTGCCACGGCGTGCGCCAGGCGCGCGACCTGTGCTACCGCGAAGACATCCTGGAGGCGCTGCCGCGGCACGAATACCTCGGCGAACTCGTGCGCGGGCGTTTGCGCTACTACCCGGCGGTGACGCGCGAGGATTTCATCCACGAAGGCCGCCGCCATCGCGGCCGGCTCACCGACCTGATGGCCAGCGGACAGCTCGCTTCCGACCTCGGCCTGGCCCCGCTGGATCCCGCGCACGACCGGGTGATGTTGTGCGGCAGCCCGGCGATGCTGGCGGATTTTCGCGCGCTGCTGGACGGCCGCGGTTTCAGCGCGGCGCCGCGCATCGGCGTGCCGGGGCACTATGTGTTCGAACGGGCGTTCGTGGAGAAGTAGCGACGGCGCTTGAATGGACATCGCCTCGCGGGCCGACGCAACAGCCGGCAAGCAGCTTCGAACGCGCGCGGCGTTGAGTTGCGGATCCATGCAGGCCAGTGATGTCAGTCGCGGCGCGGCGCGGTGGCGCGTCAGTCGGCCCCATGGCGCAGCCACAGCAACGCCGAGGCCTCGTCCGGGAACACGCCGGCACCGGCGCCCTGCTCCATCGCCAGCAGCGTGCCGAGCTCGTCGATGTGGTGTCGCTCATGGTGCGTCTGCACCAACGCAACGCGCAGGCCGCGCAGGTCGAGCCTGGCCAACTGCGCCATCATGCCCGCCAGCTCCGCCTCGCTGATCACAGGCCCCTGCAGGTCGCGGATCACCAGCAACCGGTCCAGGCCCGCCTCGCGTGCCCGGGTGATGTGGTGGCGCCACCGGCGCAGCGCCGCGCCGGCATCGCCGCCGCGTCCACGGACGCGGATCCGCAACACGCCCGGGATGTCGCGGTCGGACACCATCGTGACCGGGCCGAAATCGTCATCCTGCACGCGGGCCCCGGCTTGCGCGCCTGCAGCGTTGGGCGCGCCGCATCATTCGGCGCCGTAACGCAGCCACAGGCGGGCGTTGGTCTCGTTGTCGAACACGCGCGCGTCCAGCCCGATTTCCCTGGCGTAGATCTCGCAGTGTTCGACGGTCTGCAAGCCCAGCGGCTTGACATGGGCGATGCGGACCGTTTCCAACCCTTGCTGTTTCATGCCCTCGACCAGCGACTGCCATTGGTCCGGCGAGAGCGCCGGACCCTGCAGTTCGTCGATCAACAGCAACGCGGCCGGCTTGCGCGCCCGCACTTCGGCCGCGATCTGCAGCCAGTAGGCGATCGTCGACGGCAACGAACCGGTGCCGGTCACGCGGGCACGCAACAGCGGCCCGTCGGCCCGGAAGGCGATGCGATAATCCGCGCGATCGCCGATGCGGCCGGCCGCCATCATCCCAATGCCGCCTCGATGTCCCGGGCCAGCGATTCCGGCTTGTCGGTCGGCGCGTAGCGCTTGAGCACGCGGCCATCGCGCCCGACCAGGAACTTGGTGAAGTTCCACTTGATCGCGTCGATGCCCAGCAACCCGCCCTTCTCGTCCTTGAGCCACTGCCACAGCGGGTGCGCGCCGGCGCCGTTGACCTCGATCTTGGCGAACATCGGGAAGTCCACCCCGTAGGTCAGCGAGCAGAAATTCCTGATCTCGGTGGCGTCGCCCGGTTCCTGGTGGCCGAACTGGTCGCAAGGGAAGCCCATCACCACCAGGCCCCGGTCGCGATAGTCGCGCCACAGCTTTTCCAGTCCGGCGTACTGCGGGGTGAAACCGCACTTCGAGGCGACATTGACGATCAGCAGCACCTTGCCCTGGTACTGCGACAGCGCCTGCGGCTGGCCGTTGAGGTCGGTGGCGCTGAAGTCGTAGGCGGTGGTCATGGCGCACTCCGGTGGCGTCGCGGGTTGGCCGGATTATGCCTCGCCGGTACCGGGCCCCGTACGGAAAACGCCGCCTCCCGAGCGGCGCTTTCCGGCCATGGCGACCATGCTCATGCGCGGCGATGGAATCCGGGTCAGTTCGGCCTTGACACCTGCTTGACGACCTCGGCGGTCTTCTCGTCGCGCCCGCTCAGCGCGACATCGGCCTGCGACACGATGCCGCAGACGCGGCCCTGCGCATCGACCACCGGCACCCGGCGCACCTGCCCGGATTCCATCGCCGCGCAGCAATCGGCCAGGGTGCTGTCCATCGGCACCGATTTCACCGGCGTGCTCATGCAGTCTCCGGCGCTGCAGCTGGCGGTGTCCTTGCCGCCGGCGACCGCGCGCGTGGCGATGTCGCGGTCGGTGACCACGCCCAGCAACTGGCGCTGGTCGTCGACCACCGGGATCAGGCCGCAGTCGTTGTCCAGCATCATCTTCGCCACCTCCCGCAAGGGCGTATCGCGGCCGCAACAGGCTGGATTGGCGGTCATCACGGTGTTCAGTTCCATGGCGGGACTCCTGCGTGTGGGGGAAGCGCCAGCCTGCCCCGTGCCCGGTTCCGGCGGCGTGAACCTTGCGCCCGGGCCTGCCGCCATACCCGGTGATGGCCCGGCGGCGGGCACCTGGGCTAGGCTTGCGGTCCACGCTTGAACGAGAAAACCCGCATGAAGCATCCCCTCGCCCTGGCGCTGGCCACCGTGCTCGTGGCCTCCGCTCCCCTCCACGCCCAGCCCCAGGCCCCGTCCCCCGTGTCCGACCAGTCCCCGCAAGCGCAGTCCAACCCGTTCTTCAGCGAAAGCCCGCTGCCGCTGCAGTACCCGCAATTCGACAAGATCAAGGACAGCGATTTCGGCCCCGCGTTCGACCGTGGCATGGCCGAACAGCGGCAGGAATTCGAGGCGATCGCCAACGCCGAGGCGGCGCCGAGCTTCGACAACACGATCCTGGCGATGGAGCGTTCCGGCCAGGTCCTGGCGCGTTCGCGTTACGTGTTCGGCAACCTCACCAGCGCCGACACCAACGACACCCTGGACAAGCTCGACGCCCAGTATTCGCCGAAGTTCGCGGCGCATCGCGACGCGCTGTACCTCAATCCCAAGCTGTTCGCGCGGGTCAAGGCGCTGTACGACGGCCGCGCCACGCTCGGGCTCGACGCCCAGGACGTGCGCCTTGTCGAGCGCTACTACACCGATTTCGTCCGCGCCGGCGCCGACCTGACGCCACAACAGCAGGAGCGGGTCAAGGCGATCAATGCCGAACTGGCGACGCTGACCACGAAGTTCAGCCAGGACGTGCTGGCCGAGCGCAACGATTCGGCGATCGTGGTCGACGCCCGCGGCGACCTGGCCGGCATGACCGACGACCAGATCAACGCCGCCGCCGAGGCCGCCAAGGCCAAGGGCCTGGACGGCAAGTTCCTGATCCCGCTGCTCAACACCACCGGCCAGCCGACGGAAGCGCAGCTGGACAACCGCGCCCTGCGCGAGCGCATCCATCGTGCATCCGTGGCGCGCGGCAGCCGCGGCAACCAGTGGGATACGCGCGAGGCGGTGTCCAGGGTGACGAAGCTGCGCGCCGAGCGCGCGAAGATCATGGGATATCCCGATTACGCCGCGTTCGCGGTCGCCGAGGAAACCGCGAAGAGCCCCGCGGCGATCAACGCCATGCTGGAGAAACTGGCGCCGATCGCGGTCGCCAACGCGCGCAAGGAAGGGGCCGTGCTGCAGGCGATGATCGACAGCGAGCAGAAGGCCAAGGGCCAGCCGACCTTCGAGCTGCAGCCCTGGGACTGGGCCTACTACACCGAGAAGGTGCGCAAGGCGCAGTACGACTACGACGAGTCGCAGATCAAGCCGTACCTGGAGCTGGACAACGTCCTGGAGAAGGGCGTGTTCTTCGCCGCCGGAAAATTGTACGGCCTGACTTTCAAGCGCCGCACCGACCTGCCGGTTTACCACCCGGACGTCCGCGTCTACGACGTATCCAACGCGGATGGTTCGCAGCTGGCGCTGGTGCTGGTGGATCCGTATGCGCGCCCGACCAAGCAGGGCGGCGCGTGGATGAGCTCCTACGTCGACCAATCCGAGCTGATGGGCACCAAGCCGGTGGTGGCGCTGCACCTCAACGTCACCAAGCCGGCCGCGGGCAAGCCGGCGCTGCTGACCTGGGACGACGCCAACACCGCGTTCCACGAGTTCGGCCACGTACTGCACGGCATGTTCTCGGCCGTGAAATACCCGTATTTCTCGGGCACCAACGTGCCCCGCGACTTCGTCGAGTTCCCGTCGCAGGTCAACGAGATGTGGATGGACGACCCGGTGGTGCTGGCCAACTACGCCAGGCACTGGCAGACCGGCGAGCCGATGCCCAGGGCGCTGCTGGACAAGGTGATGGCGGCGTCCAAGTTCAACGAGGGCTTCGCGACCACCGAGTACCTGGGCGCGGCGATGCTCGACCAGAAGTGGCACCAGGTCGGGGCCGACCAGCTTCCGGGCGCCAGCGGCGTGCTCGACTACGAAGCCGCCGCGCTGAAGGCGGTCGGCCTGGACTACGCGCCGGTGCCGCCGCGTTACCGGACGCCGTATTTCAGCCACATCATGGGCGGCTACGCGGCCGGCTACTACGCCTACATCTGGTCGGAGGTGCTCGACGCCGACACCGCGAAGTGGATCCGCGAGCATGGCGGCCTGACCCGCGCCAACGGCGACCGCTTCCGCGACATGATCCTGTCGCGCGGCGGCAGCCAGGACGCGCTGGAATTGTTCAAGGCGTTCTACGGCGGCGATCCGGACATCGGCCCGCTGCTGGAACGCCGCGGGCTGGTCGCCGGCGGCAGCGACGACGCGGCAAGGCCGGACAGCGCGGACGGCACGCCCAAGCAGCAATAAGCAGGCGTCAGCGGGCAGCAGGACCACCCGGAGCGATCCGGGTGGTTTTTTTTCGTGCGCGCGCTCCCGGAACCTTCCGGCGACATGCGTTTTCCATCGCCCGCGCAACCAACTGCAAGATTGCGGCGCTCAACGCAACGCCACCAGCTTTTGCCGGACGGCCTCGCTCCAACCCTCCCAGGGATCCTTGCGCAGGCTGGACGCGCGACGTTGCGCGCGCGGCAACGGGTAATCGGCGCCGGACTTGGTGCGCCCGAGTTCGCTCCAGGCCAGCGGCATCGCCACGCCTGCCTCCTTGCGTGCGCGCAGCGACCAGCTGGCGACGCTGGTCGCGCCGCGGCCGTTGCGCAACCAGTCGATGAAGATCACGCCACGGCGCTTGGCCTTGCTCGCGGTGGCGACATAGCGCTTCGGCGCCTGCGTCGCCATCGCGTCGGCGAAGGCTTCGCAGAACCCCTTGGCCGCCGCCCAGGTCGGGCCTGGAGCGATCGGCGCGACCACGTGCAGGCCCTTGCCGCCGGACAGGCGCACGAAGCTCTGCATCCCGATCTCCTGCAGTCGCGCGCGCACGTCGCGGGCGGCCGCGACGATCGCCTTCCAGTCCACGCCCTCGCCGGGGTCCAGGTCGAATACCAGCCGGTCGGGATGTTCGATGTCGTCGATGCGCGATCCCCAGGGATGCAGCTCCAGGGCATTCATCTGCACCAGGTCGAGCACCCCCTCGATGTCCTCCACGTAGAGATAGTCGTCGCTGCCGCCACCCTTCTCGCGTATCGGCACCGCATGCACCCCGGCGCCCAGGGTGTCGGCGTGGTGTTTCTGGAAGAAGCACTGGCCCTTGAGCCCGTCCGGGCAGCGCAGCAGCGACAGCGGCCTTCGCGCCAGCTCGGGCAGCAGCCAGGGCGCGACCGCGCGGTAGTAGTCGGCGACCTGCTGCTTGGTGATCCCGAGCTCGGGATAGACCACCTTGCCCGGGCTGGTCAGGCGTTGCGCCGGGATGCTCTGGTCGCCGATGTCGTCCACGGTCTTGTCCTCGCGCAATCGTTGGAAACTCGCCTGCCGCAGCAGGCCCTCCTTGCCCCAGCCGCGGAACGCCAGCTCGGCGACCACTTCGGGCCGAACCCAGGTGACGTCGCGCGGGCGGAACGGAACATGCGCGGGCAAGACCACCGTCGCGGCCGCACGCGCCAGCGGTTGCAGCCGCGCAAGCAGCGAGCGCAGCCGCGCATCGTCGAAACCGGTGCCGACGCGGCCGACGTATTTCAGCGTGCCGTGTTCGCGGGTGGCCATCAGCAGCGACCCGAAGCCGGTGCGCGAGCGCTTGGGCGCGGTGAACCCGACGATCACGAATTCGTCGGACTGCGCGTGCTTGGTCTTGAGCCAGGTCGCAGAGCGCCCGGGCGCGTAGTGCGCGCCCAGCGCCTTGCTGATGATGCCTTCCATGCCCTGCTTCGCGCTGGCGGCGAACACCTGCGCGCCGTGGCCGACGATGTGGCGGCTGTAGCCGAGCACCGGGTCGGCACCGTCGAGCAAGGCCTCGAGCAGGGCCTTGCGGTCGACCAGCGCGGCCGCCATCAGGTCGCTGTCCTCCAGCGACGGCAGGTCGAACAGCATGTAGCGCAGCACCCCACGGGCGGTGCCCTGGATGGTCCGCTGCAACAAGGCAAAGTCGTCGCCGCCTTTGGGATCCAGCGCGATCAGTTCGCCGTCGAAACTGGCATCGGCGACGCCCAGGCGTTCCAGCGCGGCGACGATGTCCGGATAGTCCGCGGTCCAGTCGAGGCCGTTGCGCGAACGCAGCCGCGCCTTGCCGGCGACGACTTCCGCCAGCAGCCGGTAACCATCCCACTTGAGTTCATGGAGCCAGTCGTCTCCTTCCGGGGGCGCCTGGCGCAATGTCGCCAGCTGTGGCGCCGGCGCCTGCCAGTCGCGCTTCCTGGGCCTGGCGCCCGGCAACGCCGCGGCCCGTTCGGCCCAGCCCGTGCGCGACGCGCGCGAGCGCCTGGCCACTACGGCGCCTTCATCCTTGCCGGCTTTGGCGTTGCGCGACCGGCGTGGCGTGGCGGTGCCATTGCCGCCCTTGGCGACGGCAGCCCCGGGGGCGTGGGCGTCGCCTTCGACCAGGTCGTCGGCCTCCGCGTCGCGCGCCCACGCGTCGTCGCGCTTGAGCAGCAGCCATTGCGGCTTGCCGCCGCGCACCTGATGCGTGCGCACCAGCTTCCACGCGCCCTGCAGCTTGTCGCCGTGCAGTTCGAAGTCGATCTTGCCCGCCGCCAGCGCGGCCAGTGGATCGCCGTCGGCGTTCCAGACGCCGTGGTCGAAGATGTCGACGTGGCCGGCGCCGTACTGGCCCTGCGGAATGTCGCCCGAGAACGTCGCATAGCCCAGCGGATGGTCCTCGACCTCGACCGCCAGCCGCTTTTCCCCCGCGCGCAACGACGGCCCACGGGGCACCGCCCAACTCTTGAGCGCGCCGTCCATCTCCAGGCGGAAGTCGTAGTGCCGGGCACGGGCATGGTGCAGCTGCACCACGAAGACCGGGCGCCGCCCGCGCTTGCCGGGTCGCGCGCTGTCGAACGGTTCCGGGGTTTCCCCGGCTCGGCGCTTGCGGGCGTATTCGCGCAGGGTCACCACGACCAGCCGTCAGGCGCGCTTGCGCGGGGCCGCCTTGGCGGGCGTTTTCCTGGCGGCTTTCTTCGCGGCCTTCTTCGCGGCCTTGGCCGGCGCCTTCTTCGCCGGGGCGGACTTCCCCGTCGCCGCCTTCTTCGCCGGGGTACGCTTGTTGCGATCGATGCTCTGCTGCAGCAGCGACATGAAGTCGACCACGTTGGTCGCCGCGCCCTCGCCCACTTCCGGCTCCTCCTCCTCGCGCCTGACCACTCCGTGCGCCTTCATGCGCTGCTGGATCACCTTGTGCAGGCGTTCGCGGAATTCGTCCTGGTACTGGTCCGGCTTCCATTCGTCGGACATCGTGCGGATCAGCTGCTCGGAGAATTCCTGCTCCTTGGCGGTGATGCGGTAATCGCCGCGCGCGCCTTCCGGGATGTTGTATTCGTCGACGTCGACCAGCTCCTGCGGGTAGCGCATCATCAGCAGCACCAGCGCGTGGCCCTGCGGCATCACCGCGCACAGGTGCTCGCGGGTGCGGATCACCACCCGCGCGATCCCGATCTTGCCGGTGCCCTGCAGTGCCTCGCGCAGCAGCACGTAGCCCTTCTCCGCCTTCTTCGCCGGCACCAGCACGTAGGGCTTCTCGAAATACTGCGGGCCGATCGCACCCGCGTCGACGAAGGCTTCGACCTCGATCGCGTCATGGCTTTCCGGCGCCGCGGACTTGATGTCCTCCGGCTCGAGCACGACGTAGCTGCCCTTGTCGTACTCGAAGGCCTTGACGATGTCCTTCCACGGCACCTCGTCGCCGGTTTCCGCGTTGACGCGCTCGTAGCGCACCGGCGCGTTGTTGCGGGCGTCGAGCATGCGGAAGGAAATGTCGGTGCGGCGCTCGCCCGCCATCAGCGAGACCGGGATGTTGAGCAGGCCGAACGAGAGGGTACCGGTCCAGACGGGGCGTGCCATGGCGGGCTCCTGTGGCGAAGCATGGCGGCCATGCGATGGCGGCATGCGGCCCGAGAGTATTGGCGGCGCGGCGTGATGCGCCCGTCGACTCACGGCAGGCGCAGACGAAAACGCCGCCTGGCGGCGGCGTCGTCGACGGAAAATGGACGGACTCAGGCGGCGCGGAACACCGGGGCGTCGTCGCGCAGGCGATCCTCGCGCTCCAGCTTGGCGACCTGCCAGGCGGCGTGTGCGTCGCGGCGCACATCGGCCCAGGACAACGGCGAACTCCCCCGGACCGCGCGCCAGTCGCCGGCCATGTGCGCTTCCACCTCGCCCCAGGGCCGGCCCGGGTACAGGTCGGTGGCTTCCTCGCCGAAGATCCGCGCGCGGGTGCGGCCTTCGTCGTGTTCCGCCTCGGGAACGTGGCGCAGGTGGACGATCATTGCCTCTACTCCATGGGGGATGGCTGCCGCCATTAGCGCAAGCCTGGCGTTGGGCGCACGTGAAAACCGCGTTCAACCGACGTGACGGCGGCGCAGCGCGGGCGTATTCAGCGCGGCGCGGGATACCCGCCCGGCACGCCGTGCGGCGACAGCACGATCTGCCACAGCTGGATGCGGCGGGCGCGGAACGACGCCATCGAAGCGGCCAGGTAGAACCGCCACATGCGCCGGAAGCGCTCGTCGTACCGCGGCGGCAGCGTGTCCCACGCGCCCTCGATGTTGTCGCGCCAGGCCTGCAGGGTGCGGTCGTAGTCGGTGCCGAAGTTGTGCCAGTCCTCGGTCACGAACTGGCCTTCGGTCGCGGCCGCGATCTGTGCCGCCGACGGCAGCATCGAGTTGGGGAAGATGTAGCGCGCGATCCAGGGATCGGTATGGCGCACCGAGACGTTGCTGCCGATGCAATGCAGCAGGAACAGGCCGCCGCCGCTGGCCTCGTCCCGGCGCAGGCAGCGCCGGGCGACCTCGAAGTAGGCGCGGTAGTTCTTGGCGCCCACGTGCTCGAACATGCCGATCGAGAAGATCCGGTCGAAGCTGCTGTCCGGCGTGCCGCCTTCGAGCGCGTGGTAGTCCTGCAGCCGGATGTCGACCGGCAGGCCGGCGCACAGCTTGCGCGCGTACTCGGCCTGCTCGCGCGAGATGGTGACGCCGACGCCTTCGACGCCGTAACGCTGCGCGGCGTACTTGAGCGCCTCGCCCCAGCCGCAGCCGATGTCCAGCACGCGCATTCCCGGGCGCAGCCCGAGCTTGCGGCAGACCAGGTCCAGCTTGGCTTCCTGTGCGTCGTCGAGGTTGCCGGCCTCGCGCCAGTAGCCGCAGCTGTAGACCATGCGCCGGCCGAGCATGGCCTCGAACAGGTCGTTGCCCAGGTCGTAGTGGCGCTCCCCGACCGCGAGCGCGCGGCGCCCGGCCTGCAGGTTGAGCAGCCAGGCGCGGACATCGTCCAGCCGCGAGCGCAGGCCGGGGACGCGCTGGTCGGTGCCGTGGCGCAACAGGCGGTACAGCATTCCGTCGAGCGAGTCGACCTGCCACCAGCCGTCCATGTACGACTCGCCCAGGCCGAGCGAGCCTTCCCGCAGCACGCGCCCGTAGAAGTGCTCGTCGAGGATCTGCGGGTCGCAGGCGCCCGGGCCGTCGGGCTGCACGCCGGCCGCCTCCATCAGGCCGATGACGCGCCGCCGCAAGGGATGGATGGACATCGTCGCCTGCTCCCCACGCAAGCCGGCCGCTGATCAGCCGCCGGCGAACAGGCCCCGGTATTGCGGCGCGACCTTGGGCAGCAGCACCGCGGCCGGGACCTCGACCGTCTGCACGCCGTCCGCGTACGGCCCGACCTGGTAGGGCGGGAACACGAACCGCAGCGCCGTCATCTTGCCATCGGCGCCGAGCACCGGCTCGAAGTGGGCGAAATTCCCCGGGTCCGGGGCGGTGCCCTCGTCGATCATGCGCGAGGCGCTCTTGACGATCTCGGCGCGCTCGCCGGGCGGCGGCGCATCGGCGTCCACCCGCTGCGACAGCGCCGACAGCAGCTGTTCCCGGACATAGCCGGCGATCTCGCCCCAGGCCTGCGGATCGGGGATCAGTTCGGTCGCGGTCAACTGCCGATCCTGCCGCGGCAGCCACACGAAGCGCGCCAGCAGCGGATTGCCATGCGCGCCGCCGGTATAGCTGCTGCCGTCGGCGGCGATCGCGACCAGTTGCGGCGTGGCGGCGATTTCGCTGAAGGCCAGCGACAGGTCGTAGGGTGCGGTGGGCCTGGTGTCGCCCAGGCCGGCGACCGCCTGCATCAGTTCGCCACGGGCGGCGTCGGCATAGGCCCTGAGCGCGGCGGCTAGGTTCGGGTACTGGTTGGCCACCGGCGGGTAGCTGATGCCGATGAGGTAGCGCGGGTCGCGCTCGACCACGTCCTGCAATGGCGGCGTGGAGGCCGGGGTGGCGGCGGCGGTCGGCGCTTGCGGCGTGGCCGGCGCGGGCCCCGGTTCGCGCTGGCAGGCAGCCAGCGCCAGCAGCAACAGGCAAGACAGGCAGGCGGATCGAAACATGGCGGGCTCCTTTCCCGGCACGGACCGCGGTCACGATAGAGAGCGAGGCGTGATGCCTGAATGCACGTCGCGCGCGCCCGGCCCCAAAAAAGAAAAACCCGGCCGGAGCCGGGTTTCCCTTCGTGCGATGTGGCGGCTGTGATTACAGCGCCTGGACTTCGTCCGCCTGCAGGCCCTTCTGGCCCTGCACGACCTTGAACGAGACCTTCTGGCCTTCCTGCAGCGACTTGAAGCCGGTGCCCTGGATGGAACGGAAGTGCACGA
>JAKFDF010000170.1:0-4410 GCA_036676275.1 Lysobacter sp. | reverse complement strand
GTTGTCGTAGGCGAGCACCGCGATCTTGGCGCGGTCGCCCGGGTCGCGCGCGCAGGCCTTGATCTCGACCAGGCCCTGGCCGACTTCCGGCACCTCGAGCTTGAACAGCTCGATCATGAATTCCGGCGCGGCGCGGCTGATGAACAGCTGCGGGCCGCGGATCTCGGTGCGTACGTCGTAGAGGTAGCCGCGGACGCGGTCGCCGGCGCGCAGCACGTCGCGCGGGATGCCCTTGTCCTTGGGGATGAAGGCCTCGGCGTTGCCGCCCAGGTCGACGAAGATGTTGCCGCGCTCTGCGCGCTTGACCACGCCGGTCACCAGCTCGCCGACCCGGTCCTTCCACTGGTCCACGACCTGGGCGCGCTCGGCCTCGCGCACGCGCTGCACGATCACCTGCTTGGCGGCCTGGGCGGCGATGCGCCCGAAGTCCGGGTTCTCGATCTGTTCCTCGATGTAGTCGCCGACCTCGGCGCCTTCGCTCTCGTCGACCGCGTCCATCAGCCGGATCTGGCGATCGGGCGATTCCATCACCACGTCGTCGGCCACCACTTCCCAGCGGCGGAAGGTTTCGTAGCTGCCGTCCTTGGGATCGACCGCGACGCGCGTCAGCACGTCCTGGTCCGGGTAGCGCTTCTTCGCCGCCGAGGCCAGGGCGGCCTCGATCGCCTCCAGGATCACCGACTCCGGCACGCCCTTTTCGGCCGCCACTGCATCGACGACCAGCAATAGTTCCTTGCTCATTTCTCTCGCTCCGCACGTGACGGCTTCGCGGCCGCCGGCTTCTTGTTGGATGGTTTGTTGGTACTGGTTTGCGTCCGGCTCGATTGCGTCCCGCTGGATTGCTTCTTCGCCCGCTTGCCCGGGCGCGCATCGCGCCCCGAGCCGTCCTTCGCCGGCGCCAGGCCCAATGCCGCCCAGTCGGGCACCAGCCGCGCCTTGTCGATGTTGTCGAAGGCGACCGTGAACGGCTGGCCGTCGACCTCGAACCCGATGTTGCCGCCTTGCACCGCGACGATCCGGCCCTGCAGCCGGCGGCGCCCATCCTGCGGCAGCTTCAGCACGACCTTGGCGTCCTCGCCGAGGAAACGCTCGAACTGGCCCGGCGTGAACAGCGGCCGGTCGACGCCCGGCGACGACACTTCCAGCGTGTAGTGGCCGCTGATCGGGTCGGCGACGTCCATCTGCGCGGACACTTCGCGGCTGACCGCCTCGCAGTCCTCGATGCCGACCATGCGCGCTTCACCGTCGGGCGCCTGTCCCCCGGGAATATCGATATACAGGCGCAGCACCGCGCCGCCGGGCGACGGCAGGTATTCGGCGCCGAGCAGTTCCAGCCCCAGCGATTGCACCGTCGGGGCCAGCAGTGCCGTGATTTCGGTTGCCTTTTCGGTCATGTGTGTCGAATGCGTGTCTTGTGTGCGTGCCTTGCAAAAACCCGGTCCCGGAAAACAACAAGGGGCCCAATGGGCCCCTTGTCCGATACCGCTGGATTTCGGCGCGATCGCATGAAGCGTGCGACCGCCAAGCCCGACCTTCGCAAACGAAAAAGGCTCCGGGGAGCCTTCATCGCCAGCGAGAGCTGGTAGCGGGGGCAGGATTTGAACCTGCGACCTTCGGGTTATGAGCCCGACGAGCTGCCAGACTGCTCCACCCCGCAACAGGAGCGGGATTATGGTGATTGCCGGGAATGATTGCAACCCGCGCCATGGCCGCGGCCGTCCCGGGCACGCCGCGGTTCATCATGGCCACGCACCGGCAGGCGGCAACCGGCGAGGCGGCTTGCGGTTGCGCGGGCCCTAGGGGAACGACGCCTGGCACCAGGCCATGATCGGGTTCCAGAACAAACCCAGCACCAGCAGCACCAGCGCATTGACGCTGAAGGCGATCCGCAGCGGGCGATCCCGGCGCAGCGCCGGCACGTCGCCATCGGGCGCGTCGAAATACATCACCTTGCACACGCGCAGGTAGTAGAACGCACCGATCACCGCGAACACGATGCCGACGATCGCCAGCCACAGCATGTCGCCGTGGATCGCGGCACGCAGCACGGCGAGCTTGGCCCAGAAGCCGAGGAACGGCGGGATCCCCGCCAGCGACATCATCGCGATCAGCATCATCCCGGCCAGCCACGGGCTGCGCGCGTTCAGGCCCTTGAAGTCGTCGATGCGGTCGGCCTCGAAGCCGCGGCTGGCCAGCACCACCACCGCGCCGAACGCCGCGGTGGACATGATCGCGTAGCTGATCGCGTAGAACATCGCCGCCGCGTAGCCCGCGGCGTCGGCCGCGGCCAGGCCCAGGAACAGGAAGCCGACGTGGGAGATCGTCGAATACGCCAGCATCCGCTTGAGGTTGGCCTGCGCCAGCGCGACCACGTTGCCGACCACCAGCGACAGCACCGCGAGTGCGGCAACCAGCAGCCGCCAGCGTTCGTCCAGCGGTCCGAGGCCGGCTTCCAGCAGGCGGAAGGCCATCGCGAACGCCGCCAGCTTCGGCGCCGAGCCGATGAACACGGTGATCGCGGTCGGCGCGCCGTGGTAGGTGTCGGGCAACCACATGTGGAATGGCGCGGCGCCGAACTTGAAGGCGATGCCCGCGACCAGGAACACGGTGCCCATCAGCAGCAGCGTGGTTTCCGCCGATCCGGCCACCGCCGCATGCAATTGCGCCAGGTCAAGCGTGCCGGTGGCGCCGTACAGCAGCGACATGCCGTACAGCAGCAGGCCCGAGGCCAGCGAGCCGAGCACGAAGTACTTCATCGCCGCTTCCGAGCCCAGCGGGCTGTCGCGGTCGATCGCGACCAGCGCGTAGGAACACAGCGCCAGCAACTCCAGGCCCAGGTACACCATCACCAGGCTGCCCGCGGAAATCAGCAGCATCATGCCGGCGACCGCGAACAGCATCAGCACCGCGACCTCGCCCTGGTACAGGCCGCGCTGGCGCAGGAACGGCCACACGTACATCAGCGACAGCGCGGTGATCGCGCAGGCGGCGATCTTGAGCACATCGGCCATGGTGTCGCGCACGAACATGCCGTTGAGGACGGTGCCCTGGCCGCCGACGCCGGCGGCGATCAGCCCCGCGACGACCAGCAACGCGACGATCGCCAGCACGTGGGTGACGACGCGACGGCGCTCGTCGATGAACAGGTCCAGCAGCAGCAGCGCGAACGCGGCGCCGACCAGCACCAGTTCGGGCAGCAGCGGCAGCAGGTCGGCGGCGGTGGGCATGGTCGGCGTCATCCGGCTGGCATCCTCAAAGCTTGCTGGCGGCGAGCTGGCTCGCCAGTTGCGCGATGGACGGCTCCATCAGGTCGGTCAACGGCTTCGGCCACACGCCGATCAGCAGCACGCCGGCGGCGAAGGTGCCGAGCACGATCCACTCGCGCATGTCCATGTCCTGCATTTGCGCGACGTGGGCATTGCCGACCTCGCCCCAGAGGATGCGCTTGGCCAGCCATAGCGTGTAGCCGGCACCGGTGACCAGGGTGGTGGCCACCCCGAACGCGATCAGCGGGTGCTGCTGGAAGCTGGCCAGGATCACCATGAATTCGCCGACGAAGCCCGACGTGCCCGGCAGGCCCGAGTTGGCCATCGAGAAGAAGATCATGAACGCTGCGAACCACGGCATCACGTTGGCCACGCCGCCGTAGTCGGAGATCCGGCGCGTGTGCAGGCGGTCGTAGAGCACGCCGACGCAGGAAAACATCGCGCCGGAAATGAAGCCATGGCTGATCATCTGCACCATCGCGCCCTGCAGGCCCAGCCGCGCGGCGTCGACGTTGCCGAAGTCGCGGACCAGCGCGAAGGCGATGAAGATGCCCAGGGTGACGAAGCCCATGTGCACGACCGACGAGTACGCGATCAGCTTCTTCATGTCCTCCTGCACCAGCGCCACCAGGCTGACGTAGACGATCGCGACCAGGCTCAGCGCGATCACCAGCCAGGCCCACTCGTGGCCGGCGTCCGGCACGATCGGCAGGCTGAAGCGCACGAAGCCGTATCCGCCGATCTTCAGCATGATCGCCGCCAGGATCACCGAACCGCCGGTCGGCGCCTCGACGTGCGCGTCCGGCAGCCAGGTATGCACCGGGAACATCGGCACCTTGACCGCGAACGCGATCAGGAAGGCGAAGAACAGCCACACCTGTTCCGGCATCGACAGCGGCAGCGCGTACATGTCGATGATCTGCCAGCTGCCGCCCTTCAGGTACAGGTAGATCAGCCCGACCAGCATGAACACCGAGCCGAGGAAGGTGTACAGGAAGAACTTCACCGAGGCGTAGACACGGCGCGGCCCGCCCCAGACGCCGATCAGGATGAACATCGGGATCAGCATCGCCTCGAAGAACACGTAGAACAGCATCGCGTCCATCGCCGCGAACACGCCGATCATCACGCCTTCCAGGAACAG
>JAKFDF010000169.1:0-2528 GCA_036676275.1 Lysobacter sp. | reverse complement strand
GTACATCCAGCTGGCGCTGACCGCTTCCCAGTTGCTGTCGAAGTTCAGGCCGATCAACCGGCCCTTCGCGTCCAGCACCGGCGAGCCGGAGTTGCCGCCGGTGGTGTCGAGGTTGGTCATGAAGTCGACCGTCTGGGTCTTCAGCACCGGATCGGCGGTGCTGCCGAAATCGCCCTTGGCGATCGCGTCGCGCAACGGCTTTGGCGCGTCGAACGGTGCCTGCCCGGTGTGTTTCTCGACGATGCCCCGCACCGTGGTCAGCGGCACGTAGTGCACGCCGTCGCGCGGATCCAGGGCGCTGACCTTGCCGTAGCTCACGCGCAGGGTCGAGTTGGCGTCCGGATACACCGCCCTGCCCTGCGACTGGCGATAGCCGATCAGCGCGCGCATGTAGGCCGGGCGCAGGCGCAGCAGGTCGCCGTCGCGGGCCTTGTCGACATCCTCCTCGCGCAGGACCGCCGGCAGCAGTTGCGCGGCGGCGCGCAGCAGCGGGTCGGTGGAAGCCGCGACGTCGGCCGGCGGCGCGGCGAGCAGGCGCAGGCGCTCGGCTTCCTCGCCCAGCCCGGTCCGCGCGTACAACGCGTCGAGCGCCGCCTGCGTGGCGGCATCGTCGCGCCCGAACACCGCGTCGACCTCGGCGATGCGCTGGTCGGCCGGCAACGCGTGGTAACGGCGCAGCAGTTCCGACAACAGCGCCTTCTCCACCGCCGGATCGTAGCGGCGCTGCACCTGCTTGAGCGCGCCCTCGATCAGCGCCTCGTCGCGCTGCTGGTAGCCGCGCTCGCGCTGCGGGTCCGGCTTGCCGCGCTCGGTCGCCAGCCGCTGCAGTTGCAGCGCGCTCCTGAGCAACTGCGTCTGCGAACGCATCAGGCCGAACAGCTGGTCGCGTTCGCGCGTGGCGTGCGACTGCGCGACCAGCGCCTGCGCGGCTTCGATGTCCGCGCGCGTCGCCGCGGCGGCTGGCTGTTGCGCCAGCCACGCCAGCATCGCCGCCTCGTCCTCGCGGCGCATCCGCACCGCATCGCTGCGCCGCAGGCCGTCCAGCTCGCCCTGGGCGCGCTTGAGTCCGTTCTTCAGGCCCGCCAGCTGCGAGGCATAGCGCACCTGCGCGTCCTTGCTGGCGGCGCTGGCGGTCTCGATCGTGCCGATCAGCGCCCCGAACACGTCCACCCGCCACGGCAGGGCCGCCTGCACCTGGTCGGCGAATTCCATCGCCATGCGGTGGCGGTAGGTGGTGCCCGGATACCCGGCAAGCATGGCGAAATCGCCCTCGGCGACCGGATCGGTGGATACCGTCAGGTACGCCGGCGGCTGGTACGGCACGTTGTCGGCCGAGAACGCGGCGGGCTTGCCGTCCTTGCCGACATAGGCGCGGTAGAAGGCGAAATCGCCGCTGTGGCGCGGCCACATGAAGTTGTCGATCTCGTCGCCATAGTTGCCGATCGCCTCGGGCGGCGCGTACACCAGCCGGATGTCCTTCAGCTCCAGCTGCTTGACCAGGTAGAAATCGGTGCCGTAGTACATGTTGGCGACGCTGCAGCGATAGCCGGCATCCAGCTCGCATTCGGCGACCACGGCCTTGCTGGCCGCGTCCACGGCATCGTAGTAGGCGCGCCCGGTCTTGCCGCGCGCATCGGCGAGGATGCGGTCGGTGATGCGGTCGAACGCGGTGGTGACGAACACCCGCGCCGCGGGCCCGGCCGAGACTTCCTGGGCTTGAGTGGCGGCGTTGAAGCCGTTGGCGATCAGGTTGTTTTGCGGGGTGGAATTGAGCTGGATCGCGCCCATCGCGCAGTGGTGGTTGGTGACCACCAGACCCTGCGGCGAGACGAAACTGGCAGTGCAGCCGCCCAGCGACACCACCGCGTTCATCGGCGGCCGGGTGAGGTCGGCCAGGCTCGCCGGATCGCCCTGGAATCCGGCCTGCCGGAGCTGCGCGGCGATGCCGGGCAGCTGCGACGGCAGCCACATCCCCTCGTCGGCCTGCGCCGCGAATCCGGTGCTGGCGGCGGCCGCGAGCACCGCCATGCGCAGCGATCTGGACAATGTCTTGTGCTTAGTCATGCGACAGCCCCATTTCCGCGAGCAGGCGCTCGGCGTGGTCGACCTCGTCCATCGTCCAGCGCATGTAGCGCGCGTCGACGTGGATGGACCGGGTGAGTTGCGGGTTGAAGATCCAGTCGGCGCTGAGGCTTTCGTAGTTGCCGTCGAACAGCAGCCCGACCAGCTCGCCCTTGGCGTTCAGCGTCGGCGAACCGGAGTTGCCGCCGGTGGTGTCGACGTCGCTGAGGAAGTTCACCGGCACGTCGCCCAGTTCCGGCATACGGTACTGCGCGCCCCTGCCTTGCGCGATCGCGTCGAGCTCGGCCTTGGGCGAGATGAAGGGCTCTTCCCCGGTGGTCTTGGCGACGATCCCGGCCAGGGTGGTGAACGGCTGCATCTGCACGCCGTCGCGCGGCGAATACCCGCGCACCGTGCCGAAGGTGATGCGCAACGAGCTGTTGGCGTCCGGGTACACCGGCTTGCCC
>JAKFDF010000168.1:0-3245 GCA_036676275.1 Lysobacter sp. | reverse complement strand
AGCGCGTACTGCAGCATCGAGCCGTGGCCGTTGGAGAGCACGAAGCGGTCGCGGTTGAACCACTTCGGGTTGTTGGGGTTGTGCTGCAGGTAGTCGTTCCAGAGCACCTCGGCGATGTCGGCCATGCCCATCGGCATGCCGGGATGGCCGGACTTGGCGGCCTCGACCGCGTCGATGGCGAGGAAGCGGAGGGCGTTGGCGCGGTCGCGGCGGCTGGGCGTCGTCATGGCGTCGGCAGGGTTCCGGGAGAGGCGGAGGGCGCGCCCGCGGCGGGAAAACAGCCGGGCAGGCGCGACATTGTCCCATCCGGGCGCCGCGCTGTCGCGCCCTGCCCGGCCATGCCCGGGTTCCGGGAATAACGAATGGCTAAGGCGCCACTGCGACCCTGCCCGCCGCTGCCGCCCGCCGGGCGCTTCCAGGAGCAAGATTCCGATGCCCGACGCATCCGTCCCGATGCGGACCCCGCTTCCGGCGGTGGCGACCGTCGCCAACAAGGTCCCCGAAGTCACCCTGCTGTTCTGGATCATCAAGATCCTGGCCACCACCTTGGGGGAAACCGGCGGCGACGCGGTGTCGATGTCGATGGACCTGGGCTACCTGGTCGGCACCGCCATCTTCGCCGTGCTGTTCGTGCCCGCGGTGGCGGTGCAGGTGTTGGCGAAGAAATTCCACCCGGTCATCTACTGGGTGACGATCATCGCTTCGACCACGGTCGGGACCACGCTGGCCGACTATGCAGACCGCTCGCTGGGGATCGGCTACGCAGGCGGGGCTTCGCTGCTGTTCGTCCTGCTGGTCGCATCGCTGTACAGCTGGTACCGCACGCTCGGGACACTGGACGTGGGCTCCGTGAACTCGCCCCGATCCGAAATCTTCTACTGGGTGACCATCATGTTTTCGCAGACGCTCGGCACCGCGCTGGGTGACTGGACGGCCGATTCGGCGGGCTTCGGGTACGTCAGTAGCGCCGCGATCTTCGGCGGACTGCTCGCGATCGTGGCGGTGCTCCATTCCACCACGCGGCTGTCGCGCACGGCGCTGTTCTGGGCGGCGTTCGTGTTGACCCGGCCGTTGGGCGCGGTGGTCGGCGATTTCCTGGACAAGCCGGCCAGCCACGGCGGACTGGAACTCAGCCGCTACGCGGCATCGGCGGTGCTGCTGGTGCTGATCGCGCTGCTGGTGCTGGCGTTCCCGCAGAGGCCGGCCGCGCGCACCCACTGACGCAGCTCAGGCCGGGGTCGTCCCCGCCGCGTCTTCGAGCACGCCGTGGCTGTCGACCTCGCCGCGCGACACCACCGTGGCCGCGACCAGGTCGCCGGTGACATTGAGCGTGGTGCGGCACATGTCCAGCAGCCGGTCGACGCCCAGGATCAGGCCGATGCCTTCCGGCGGCACCCCGACCATGCCGCAGATCAGGGCCACCACCGGCAGCGAACCGGCCGGAACGCCGGCCGTGCCGATGCCGCCCAGGATGCACACGAACATCACCGTGACCTGCTGCGCGAGCGACAGCTCGACCCCGAAGAACTGCGCCAGGAACAGCACCGTCACGCCCTCGAACAGCGCGGTGCCGTTCTGGTTGGCGGTGGCGCCGACGGTCAGCACGAAGCGCGAAACCTTGCGCGGCAGGTGCAACTGTTCGTCGGCGACCTTGAGCGCGGTCGGCAGGGTGGCGTTGGACGAGGCGGTGGAGAACGCCATCACCATCGCCTCCTGCACCCCGCGGAAGAACTTCAGCGGCGACCAGCCGCCGACGAACTTCAGCGCCAGCGAATACACCACGAACATGTGGATCGACAGCGCCAGCAGCACCACGCCGACATAGGCGCCCAACCGCGCCAGCAGGTCCCAGCCGAACAGCGCGGCGAGGTTGAACATGAAGCAGAACACCGCGTAGGGCGCCAGCCGGATGACCAGCCCGATCAGGATCATCGAGACCTCGAACAGGCCCTCGATCCCGCGCAGCAGCACCCGCGAGCCGGGGCTGTCGGTGAGTACCAGGCCGATGCCCAGCATCAGCGCGAAGAACATCACCCCCAGGATCGAATTGCTCGCCGCCGCGCCGACGACGTTGTCGGGCACGATCGACAGCAGCATGTCCAGCCCCTGCGGCTGCGCCTTGCCGCCGCTGACGATCGCCTGCGCGCGCTGCGCGCCCTCGCTGAGCAGCTGCTGCGCGGTCGCCGGGTCGACCCCGGCGCCGGGCTTGAGCCAGTTGACCAGCAGCAGGCCGATGACCACGGCGATCCCGGACACGATCACGGTATAGGCCAGCGTCTTCCATCCGATCCGGCCGAGCGCGCGGATGTCGCCCATCTCGGCCACGCCCACCACCAGCGCCGAGAACAGCAGCGGGATGACCAGCATGAAGATCAGGCGCAGGAACAACGTGCCGACCGGCTGCGTGACCCACGTGGTCAGCAGCTGGACCCAGGGCGCCTGGGCGCCGCCGACGTAGTGCGCGGCCAGCCCCAGCAGCAGCCCGGCGACGAATCCGATCGCCATCTTCCAGTGCAGGGGCATGCGCGCCCGCGGCCGGACCGGCGTTTCGTCGTGATGCATCCCGCTCTCCATTTCGTCGCCCCGGATCGCCCGGGAGCTTACACGAAGGCCCCCGCGACTCCCTTTTTTGTGAAGGCGGTGTGCACGCGGCTACGACATGGCATCGGCTAACGTGTCGCGATCAGTCCCGGCCGGGACCATGTCCGTGATTCAAGGGGGATCGCGTGAGCGACGACAGCACCACCACACGCCGCCGCACGCGCGGCACCGCGCCGGTGTCAGGAGAGGCCGCGCGCGCTGCCGACCAGGCCACGCAGGAACCGCTGCTGCAGTTGCTGGCGGCGATGCAGAACGTCGGCGCCGGGGACTTCTCCGTGCAGCTGCCGCTGCACTGGGACGGCATCGCCGGCAAGCTGGCGGCGAGCTTCAACGAGATCGTCAACTCCAACCGGCGCCTGGCCAGCGAGATCGCGCGGGTCGGGCAGAAGGTCGGCCGCGAGGGCCAGACGCGGCAACGGGTCAGGCCCGCCAGCCGCCAGGGCGAATGGGCCGAGATGGAGCAGTCGGTCAACCACCTGATCGACGACCTGGTGCGCCCGGTCGAGGCCATGACCGAGGCGATGGCCGGCGTCGCCAAGGGCGACCTCACCCGCACCGTGCCGCTGGAGGCCGACGGCCGCCCGCTGCAGGGCGAGTTCCTGCGCTCGGCCAACATCGTCAACCGCATGATCGAGCAGATGGGC
>JAKFDF010000167.1:0-12435 GCA_036676275.1 Lysobacter sp. | reverse complement strand
CCGCGCGCACTTCGACCTGCGCCCGTACGGCATCCTGCAGATGCTCGACCTGATCCACCCGATGTACCAGCAGACCGCGTCCTACGGCCATTTCGGCCGCAAGCCGCAGGCCTTCGAGTACCTGGACGGCGCCGGCAGGAAGCACAAGGCCACCGCCTTCTCCTGGGAGAAGACCGACAAGGCCGAGGAACTGCGCAAGGCCGCGAAGCTGAAGTAAGCGGCACGAAACCCGGGTGCGCGGCGCAACGCCGCGCGCCCCCGCACCATCGAGGGGCGCTGCAAGCCCGGCCGCCGGCACCACGCCGACGCGCAAGGGAACAGGCTCGATGGCTGCGATGGACAACGGCGCCCGTTAATGCGGATCCGCGACGAACACGCGTGATTCCCACCGACGGAGCAACAGCATGAACGCACAGATCAGGACTTTCTCCCAGGACGGCGACTACAAGGTCGCCGACATCTCGCTGGCCGACTGGGGCCGCAAGGAAATCGACATCGCCGAGCACGAGATGCCGGGCCTGATGTCGATCCGCAAGAAGCACGCCGGCGCCAAGCCGCTGCAGGGCGTGCGCGTCACCGGCTCGCTGCACATGACCATCCAGACCGCGGTGCTGATCGAGACCCTGAAGGACATCGGCGCCGACGTGCGCTGGGCCTCGTGCAACATCTTCTCCACCCAGGACCACGCCGCCGCGGCGATCGCCGCGACCGGCACGCCGGTGTTCGCGTGGAAGGGCGAGTCGCTGGAGGAATACTGGGATTGCACGCTGGACGCAGTCACCTTCCCGGGCGGCAAAGGCCCACAGCTGGTGGTCGACGACGGCGGCGATGTCACCCTGCTGATCCACAAGGGCTACGAGCTGGAACAGGGTTCGACCTGGGTCGACGAGCCCGCCGCCTCGCACGAGGAAGGCGTGATCAAGGCGCTGCTCAAGCGCGTGGCGAAGGAGCGTCCCGGCTTCTGGACCAACGTGGTCAAGGACTGGAAGGGCGTGTCGGAGGAAACCACCACCGGCGTGCACCGCCTCTACCAGATCGCCGAGCAGGGCAAGCTGCTGGTGCCGGCGATCAACGTCAACGATTCGGTCACCAAGTCCAAGTTCGACAACCTCTACGGCTGCCGCGAGTCGCTGGCCGATGGCTTGAAGCGCGCGATGGACGTGATGCTCGCGGGCAAGGTCGCGGTGGTGTGCGGTTACGGCGACGTCGGCAAGGGCTCGGCGCACAGCCTGCGCGCGTATGGCGCGCGCGTGGTGGTCACCGAGATCGACCCGATCTGCGCGCTGCAGGCGGCGATGGAAGGCTTCGAGGTCAACACCGTCGAAAGCACGCTCGGCCGCGGCGACATCTACGTCACCACCACCGGCAACAAGGACGTGCTGACGCTCGCCCACATGCAGGCGATGAAGGACCAGGCGATCGTCTGCAACATCGGCCACTTCGACAACGAAATCCAGGTCGATGCCCTGTACGCGTCGGGCGCGCAGCACATCAACATCAAGCCGCAGGTGGACAAGTACGTGTTTCCGAACGGCAACGCGATCTTCCTGCTTGCCGAAGGCCGGCTGGTCAACCTGGGTTGCGCCACCGGCCATCCGAGCTTCGTGATGTCGAACTCGTTCTCCAACCAGACGCTGGCGCAGATCGACCTGTGGGCCAACAGGGACACCTACGAGAAGACCGTGTACCGCCTGCCCAAGCAGCTGGACGAGGAGGTCGCGCGCCTGCACCTGGAGAAGATCGGGGTGAAGCTGACCACGCTGACGCAGGCGCAGGCCGACTACCTCGGCGTCGCGGTCGAGGGCCCGTACAAGCCCGAGCACTACCGCTACTGAATCTGCGTGCGGGCGGCTTCGGCCGCCCGCTTCGGTTCCGGCAACCAGCGACGGAGTTGGCGATGGCCCGCGTTCCCGTTTCCTTCGAGTTCTATCCCCCCAAGACCGACGAGCAGCGCGCGCAGCTGGATCGCACCGCGGCGCGGCTGAAGGCGCTGGCGCCCGAATACGTGTCGTGCACGTTCGGCGCAGGCGGCTCGACGCTTTCGTACACGCCCGAGACCATCCAGCGCCTGCGCGAACAGCACAAGCTCGATGCCGCGCCGCACCTGAGCTGCATGGGCGGCAGCCGCGAGGAAATCCGGCAGCTGCTCAAGCTGTATCGCGCCATGGGCTGCAAGCGGCTTGTCGCATTGCGCGGCGACCTGCCCTCGGGCATGGCCCGCATGGGCGACCTGCGTTACGCCACCGACCTGGTCGCATTCATCCGCGCCGAGCATGGCGACTTCTTCCACGTCCAGGTCGGATGCTACCCGGAAACCCACCCGCAGGCCGACGACGCGCTTGCCGACCTGCGCCATTTCAAGGCCAAGATCGACGCCGGCGCCGATGCCGCGATCACCCAGTACTTCTACAACGCCGACGCCTATTTCCGCTTCGTCGACGACGCCCGCAGGCTCGGGGTCGCGGTTCCGATCGTGCCGGGGATCATGCCGATCTCCAACTTCAACCAGCTCAAGCGATTCTCGGAAGCCTGCGGCGCCGAGATTCCGCGCTGGGTCGGCAAGCGCATGCAGGCCTTCGGCGACGATGCCGATGCGATCCGCGAGTTCGCCGCGGAACTGGTCGCCCGCATGTGTGATCGCCTCATCGATGGCGGCGCGCCGGCCTTGCATTTCTACACGTTGAATCTTTCCAAACCGACCCTGAACGTGTTGCACAACCTGCGCTGAATTGCACGCAGGTTCAGTTCCGCGCGCACTTTCGCACGCGGCGTTGACGGCAGAACACCGACGATGCGCGCACCCCGCACGCGTGTGATGCCCGTTGATGAAAAAGTCCCTGCTCGCCACCGTTGCCGCCGGCGTATTGCTCGCGACGGCCGTGCCCATGCCCACGCCGGTCGAAGCGGCCGGCGGCATCCAGCGCTGCCAGTCGCCGGACGGCACCCTGGTCTATACCGACAAGGCCTGCGCCGTGTTCGGCGCCAAGGCGACGCCGATGTCGGGAGAACTGATGACCCGCATCGCCCGCGAAGAGGCCATGTCGGCGCGGGCCGCAGTCGCCGGGGGCACCGTCGATGCGGCGCTGCCATTGGAGGCCGAGCGACTGGCGAGTGCCTCCAGCGGCCGCCGCGCCCCGACCTCGGGCTGCGCACGCACGCCCACGCAGCTGCAGATGGACCTTCGTGGATCGATGTCGCTCGGCGACGTCAATCGCCTGGCCGAGAGCTATCACTGGGTCGGCATGTCCAGCAAGGCCGGCGAACGCACGCTCGATCGCCTGCAGCACCTGGTCGGTCGCCCGGTGCTCGACACCCAGTACTACGACGCTCGGATCGGCTTCGCCGACGCCTCGGGCTTCGCCGACGCCGCGACCCTGCTCGCCGATTCAGACGACGGCGATGGCGATGCCGGGGTGTTGCAGCTGGTGATCGGTGAAGATGGCGCGCGCTCGGTGGTCGATTTCGACGTGCACAGGTACGCCGGCTGCTATTTCGTCAGCTTCTGAACCGGCGGCTGCGCGAGCCGGGCCTTTCCGCGCTCGTCGGCGGGCGTTAGTCTGGCGCAATGACGCATCCGTACGGGATTGTCCGGTTGCTGGCGCCCCTGCTGCTCCTGTCGCTTGCCGCGGGCGGCAGCGCGCATGCGCAGGTGCGCCGCTGCACCGCGACCAACGGCACGACCGTGTTCACCGATCGCCGCTGCCAGGACATCGGCGCGGTCGAGCACGTGCCGCGCGCATCGGCGGCGATCGGCGCGCGCCTGTACCGCAACACCTGTTCGCGCAACCTGCAGGACCTGGTCTACGAACTCGCCAGCGCGATCGACAGCCGCGACGTCAACCGCCTGGCTGGCGTCTACCAGTGGACCGGGGTGTCGACCGGCACCGGCTATGCGTTGATGCAGCGCCTGGATGCGATCGCGCAGCGGCCGCTGGTCGACATCGCGCCGGTCTATGCGGCCAGCCCGGAGGGCGGGGACGATTACTTCCCCCAGACCACGGTGCGTCGCCGTCCGATCGGCCTGCGCCTGGAACAGACGCTGGCCAATGGCAGCACGCCGTCGCGCACGGTACTGGGCCTGCGACGCTCGTTCGGGTGCTGGTGGGTGAGCCTGTAGCCACGGCAGCCGGCCACTGCGGCAGGCCGGTTTGGGGCAAAATGGCGGTCTTCCCCGCAGGAACCCGGACGATGCAGTATCCGCAATGGATCTGGCACAACGGCGCGATCAAGCCGTGGGCCGAGGCCACCACCCACGTGATGTCGCATGCGCTGCATTACGGCTCGTCGGTGTTCGAGGGCATCCGCAGCTACGAGACGTCTGTTGGCGGCCGGCCCAACGGCTCGGCGATCTTCCGCCTGAGCGACCACAGCAAGCGCCTGTTCGCATCGGCGAAGATCTACGAAATGGACATCCCCTATACGGCGGATGACATCAATGCCGCCTGCCGCGAAGTATTGCGTCGCAACGCGTTGACCAAAGGTTACCTGCGTCCGGTCGCCTGGCGCGGGCTCGGCGGTTTCGGGCTGTCGGCCGACACGCCGATCGATGTCGCCGTCGCCGCCTGGGAGATGGGCGCCTACCTGGGCGATGGCGTGCTGGAGCGGGGGATCGACGCCTGCGTGTCGAGCTGGCAGCGGTTCGCGCCCAACACCATCCCCGCCGGCGCCAAGGCCGGCGGCAACTACCTGTCGGGCCAGCTGGTCGCGCGCGAGGCGCGACGGCTGGGCTTCGGCGAGGGCATTGCGCTGGCGTCGACCGGGCTGCTCAGCGAAGGCGCCGGCGAGAACCTGTTCCTGGTGTTCGACGGCGCGCTGCACACCACCCCGGTCAGCGCCGCGCTGCTCAACGGCATCACCCGCAATACCCTGATGACGCTGGCGCGCGATGCCGGCATCGCGGTGGTCGAGCGCGACCTGCCGCGCGAATACCTGTACCTGTGCGACGAAGTCTTCATGTGCGGCACCGCGGCCGAAATCACCCCGATCCGTTCGGTCGACGGTCGCCAGGTCGGCGCCGGCAGGGCCGGGCCGGTGACGCGGAGGCTGCAGGAACTGTTCTTCGGCCTGTTCGACGGCAGCACGCCCGACAAGTACGGCTGGCTGGAAGTGGTTTGACGCGGGCCGCGCTTCCGCGCGCCATCGCGCCCGACCGCCTCCGGCGAAAGCAGGTGTGCGGCGGCGCCGGAACCCGCCCTAGGCGACTGGATCGGCAGCCGTTTCCGCCGCTTCCGGCGTGAACGACAGCGTCGCCACCACGCCCCGCTTGCCACCGGGGACCACGCGCACGTTCCAGCCGTACAGCGCGCACAGGCGTCGCACGATCGACAACCCGATGCCGCCGCCCTGCGAATGCTCGGCGTGGGTGCCGCGGTAGCCGCGCTCGAACAGGCGCGCGGCATCCTCGGCCGTCAGTCCAGGGCCGGAATCGACCACCTCGACCGCATTGGGAAGCAGTCGCGCGACCACTTCGCCCTGCGCGGTGTACTTGACCGCGTTGCCGACGAGGTTGCCCAGCGCGACCGCGACGGCCGCCTCCGGCGCGTCCACCACCAATCCGCGCGCGCCCTCGAGGCGCAATTCCAGCGGCTTGCCTCCCAGCTGGGCGCGATGCGCATCGAGCAGCTGTTCGGCGATGCGCGCGACATCGGCGGCACCATGCCCGCGTTCGTTGCGCGACAGCAGCAACAAGGCGCTGATCAAGTCGGTGCACTGCTGTTCCGCGCGCTGGATGCGCTGCAGGCGCGCGCGGGTCTTGTCGTCGAGGTCCGGTTTCGACAACAGCAGCTCGATCGCGCCCTTGATCACCGCCAGCGGCGTGCGCAGTTCGTGGCTGACGTCGGCGTTGAACTCGCGGTCGCGCTTCACCACCTCGGTCAGGCGTCCGGAGTAATCGTCGAGCGCTTTCGCGAGTTCGCCGACCTCGTCGTCGGCGAAGTACGTGGCCAGCGCCTCGGGCTGCGCGCTGCGCCCGGAGCGGCGCAGCCGTTGCGCCAGCTCCGACACCGGGCTCATCACCCGCGACGCCGCCCACCAGCCCACCAGCAGCGACAACAGGGTGAACACCGCGACCACGCCGATCAACGCGGTGTTGAACTGGCGTTCGCCGCGCATCGACTGGCTCATGTCGTAGGCCAGGAAGAACCAGACGTCCGGCGTCTTGCGCACCGCCAGCTTGTAAGAGAATGCGGTGCCGTCAGGATTGGCGCCGCTGACGTTGTGGATGCCGTCGTCGAACTCGTACCAGTCCGGCTGCTCCGCGCGCAGGGCCTCGAAATTGGGGCGCCTGACAACGCGCGCCAGCATCTGCTGCACCGGCAGGTCCGGGTTCTTCGCCGGATCGGTATAGAACCTGCGCGCGTACTCGTCGATGTTCTTGTTCATCACGTCTTCGACCAGCTGGTTCTCGACGCGGTTGCGCGCCCAGTTGGTGGCGAAGGCGAGCAGCAGCGTCAGGCCGAAGCCAAGCAGCAGGAACGAGAGGATGATGCGGCTGCGCAGGCGCCGCCGGTAGCGCGTGGGCTTCCTGCGCGCGGGTTCCGCGTCGGCCGGCGCCGCTAGTCGGGGGGCCACGTCTTCAGGCGGATGCATCGGGTGCGGCGATGCGGTAACCGATGCCGTGGCGGGTCTGGATCAACTGCGTCGGGAACGGCTTGTCCACCACCGCGCGCAGGCCGTGGATGTGCACCCGCAGCGAATCCGAATCCGGCAGTTCCTCGCCCCAGACGCGGGTTTCCAGCTCCTGCCGGGTGACCACCGCCGGCGAGGCTTCCATCAGCGCCTGCAGGATCTTCAATGCGGTCGGGTTGAGCTGCAGCAGCCTGCCTTCGCGGCGTACTTCCAGGGTGTCGAGGTTGTATTCCATGTCGGCGACCTCGAGCACCCGGGTCTGCACGCCCTTGCCGCGGCGGGCGAGCGCGTTGAGGCGCACCTCCACTTCCTGCAGCGCGAACGGCTTGATCAGGTAGTCGTCGGCGCCGGAGTCGAACCCGGCGAGCTTGTTGTCCAGCGAGTCCCGCGCGGTCAGCATCAGCACCGGTGTCTGCTTGCGGGCCTCGTTGCGCAGCTTGCGGCAAACCTCCAGGCCGTCCATTCCCGGCAGGCTGAGGTCGAGCACCACGGCATCGAAATCGTGCACCACGGCAAGGTGCAGGCCGGTGACGCCGTCGGCGGCGAAATCGACGGTATGCCCGCGATCCTCGAGGTAGTCGCCGAGGTTGGCGGCGATGTCGGTGTTGTCTTCGATGACGAGGATGCGCATCGGGGATCCTGTGCTGGATGACGTTGGAGCACGTCGGTGGCCGGGCAGTTCCCCGGTCGAAGGCTGCATTGCGGGGCGGACCGCGCTGGATCGAGCGGCGTCGGATCGAACTGGGCCTTCCACGATTCTTGCACAAGGCCGCGTGAATCCCGCATGCGCGGGCGGGCAAACAAAGGCCCAGGCGCGGGAGCACCGCGCCTGGGCCAACATGCCCCGATTACCGTGATCTGCGACGCCCGAGGAGCGGCACCTGACGAGGTGTGTCGATACTGGAGAAAGCAGAACTTCGGCCCGGACAGGCTACCCGGGAATCGATTAAACAGCCGTTAAACCCGGCATTAAATTTTCGTTAAATCACTGGATGAACGCAGTCTCATGCAGCCCGGCGACGCCGGACGGGGATCGGCTGGTGCCCGGCCACCACGAAATCGATGATCCGGCCGGCGATGTCGATGCCGGTGGCTTCCTCGATCCCTTCCAGCCCCGGGGAAGCATTGACCTCCAGCACCAGCGGACCGCGCCGGGAGCGGATCAGGTCGACGCCGGCAATGCCCAGTCCCAGCACCGCGGCGGCGCGCACGGCCGTCGCCTGTTCGGCTGCCGAAGCGCGCACCGCGCGGGCGGTGCCGCCACGATGCAGGTTGGAGCGGAAGTCGCCCTTGGGCGCCTGCCGTCGCATCGTCGCCACCACCTGGTCGCCGACCACGAAGCAGCGCAGGTCGGCGCCGCGCGCCTCGGCGATGAATTCCTGCACCAGGAAATTCGCGTACAGGCCGCGCAGGGCCTCGATCACGCTGCGCGACGCCGAGGGCTTCTCGGTCAGCATCACCCCCGCGCCCTGGGTGCCTTCGTTGAGCTTGATCACGTGCGGCGGCGGGCCGAGCATCGACAGCAGGTCGGCGGTGTCGTCGGGGTTGTCGCCGAACACGGTGACCGGCAGGCCGATGCCCTGCGCCGCAAGCAACTGGTGGCAGCGCAGCTTGTCGCGCGCGCGCGCGATCGCGTCGGACGGATTGGGCGCATGGGTGCCCATCAGCTCGAATTGGCGCAGCACCGCGGTGCCGTAGCGGGTGATCGACGCGCCGATGCGCGGGATCACCGCTCCGTAGCCGGCGATCGACCGGCCCTTGTAGTGCATGCCGAAGCCTTCGGAACTGATCCGCAGGTAGCAGCGCAGCGGATCGAGCACGCGCACGCTGTGGTGGCGTTCGCGCGCCGCCTCGATCAGGCGCCGGGTCGAGTAGAGCTTGCTGTTGCGCGAGAGGATGGCGAGCTTCATGGCCGGGGTTCGAGGGTTCGGGGCGGGCGCCGGTGGAGGAAGGAGCGTGCGGGATCGACCATGAACGCACCGTCCATGGCGCTGCGGCCAAGCAGCATCGGGAACAGCATGTCGCGGCGATCGGTCAGGTTGATTTCAATCTCGCGTTCGCATCCGGCCAGGCGCAGGCGCGTGCGCAGGAACACGCGCCGGTTGCGGTGCCCGCCCGAATCGGCCACGTCGCGCTCGTCCAGCACGGGCGCGCTGGCTTCGATCGCCATGCCGCGCGTGCGCCCGGGCGTCAGCCGGAAGCCGACCCAGGGCGCCCCGCGCTCGACGAAGCGCCATTGTTCGTCGACATGCAGCGCCGAGGTGCGCGCGCCGCTGTCGACCTTGGCGCGGACCCGGGCCACGCCGAGGTCCGGCAACGCCAACCATTCCCGCCAGCCGAGCACGATCATCGACGATGCCTTGCGCGTGGAGGAAAGAAAATCGGCGGCGCCATCGCATGGATGACACCGCCGTTGCATGGAGCGGGTGAAGGGAATCGAACCCTCGTCAGTAGCTTGGGAAGCTACAGCTCTGCCATTGAGCTACACCCGCAGGCGGCGAAGTCTATGCCCCCCGCCCCGGACGTGGCAATGCGCGGCGGGCGACCGCCGCGCATTGCCCTGTCAGAAGCGGCTGCCGACGGTCACGAACACGCTGGCGTCATTGCCGCCTTCCTGGGCGAAGGTGGCGCTGGCGCCCACGTTGGCGTCCAGGCCCATGAGTTGCGTGCGCGCCCCCAGCAGCAGGGTGCCGTAGTCGCGATCGAATTCCTGGCCCGGCACCGCGTACGCGAGCGACCCGGGGATCGACTGGGCGATGGCGAATGCCTGCCCGGCCGAATCCTCGAATTCGTGGTCCCAGGTCACGCGCGCATAGGGATGGATGCGGTCGCTCGGCGCGTAGCTGAACTGCCAGCCGGCGCTGCCGATCAGCGAATCCACGCCCTGCTCCGGATAGGCCAGCGAAGTCGACAGCGTCGGATCGCTCTCGGCGAAACCATCGATGTCGATCTGCTGCGACAGCAGCGAGACCACCGGGCCGTGGCGGAAGATGCCATCCCCGAAGTTCCAGCCGCCGTTGACGCCGACGCTGAGGTTGCTGCCGTCGGCAGAACCACTGTGGGTGCGGGTGGCCGCGCCCAGCTGCACGTCGCGATCGGTGTCGAAACCCAGCCACGAATAGCTGGCCTGGGCATTGGCCCACGCGCGCGCGCCGTACCAGCCGGCGAAACCACCGAGGCTGGCGTCGGTCTGGTCGAAGCTGCCGCGGCGCTGGCCCCAGTCCATGGACTGGCGGCCGTAACCGCCGAACACGCCATAGACGAGGTTGCCGCTGGCCCAGTCGACACCGACCGTCAGGGTCGGGCCGCCGCCGTCGTAATTGCTGACGTCCTCCCCGTAGCGCTGCGAATCGCCACGCACGTCGGCCCACCAGCGCATGCCCTCGCCTTCCCGCTGCTGCGAGAGCTGCGCGCCGACACGTTCGGCGCGGGCACGTCCGACCATGGCCTCGGCATGCGGCAGCACCGCCATCTGGCCGGGGGCTTCCAGTACCGAGATGGCGTACTGGGCAAGGACTTCGTGTGCCGCCGTGGTCGGATGCACGCCGTCGGCGAACACGTAGGTCCGATCGGCATCGGGGGCGACGAAATTGACGGGGTTGCACCCCAGCGCCGGTGCCGCGCCACAAGCCGGGGCGGTCGCGTTGCTGAAGCCGTACAGGCCCGGATTGGCGGTGATCTCGTGCAACAGGTTGTAGGTGTCCAGCGGGATCACCCGCAGGCCGGCCGCACCGAGCCCGCCGAACAGCGTCTGGTTGTAGGCGCCGACCAGCGCGGTGACGCCGGCGGAACCATCGGCACCCAGTGACAGGCCGAACGGAGTGGTGCCCACGTCGGGCATGGTCGGCACCAGGATGTACTGCGCGCCGGCCGCCGTCAGCGTGCCGACCAGCGCGACCTCGGCGCCGGCCGCGGCCAGGAACTGCTCCTGGGTGGTGGCGCCATTGAGGTGGAAGAACAGGTCGTTGGCGCCGCCCCAGACGGTATACAGCGCGCCGGGGTCGGCCAGGCCGCCATTGAGCGCCAGGTAGGTGTTGACCTGGTCGGTCAGCGAGGGCGCGAACTGGGTCGGGATCGCCGGCGGGAAGCCCGCGCCCAGCTCCGGGCCGATGGTGGCGCCGCCGGCGGCGAAGTTGTCGCCGCCGGTCATCGCGACGCCGGTCGCGGTCAGCTGCCAGGCGGCCGAAGCATCGGTGCCGTAGAAATCGGCCAGGAACTCCGCCCAGACCAGGCCCGGATTGGTGGTGAAGCGCGCCGCCACGGCCGCGGAGGGATCGACGTTCTCGACCAGGAACGTCTGGTAGAAGCCGCTGTCGGTGAGGCTGTCGCCGAAGAAGACCGTCTGCGAGAACGGTGCGCTCTGGGCGAACACCGGTGCCGCCGCAAGCGCGAGCGCGGCGGCGAGGAAGGAACGTAGGGGCCTGCGGGACGACGGCTTCATGCTGTTCTCCAGGAAAGGAATGGATGCCGGGTCGGTCGATACGCCAGCGGATGGCGCGGATCGTTTCACGAACATGACACGCGACTCAAGTACCGCGGGAGACCGGGCAAACCGCCGGCGCAGGTGCGGGGTCGCCGCGGAACCCGGACAATGGCCGCATGGACATCCTGCTGAACGGCGCCAACCACAGCCTTCCCGCCGATTGCAGCGTTGCGCGGCTGCTCGCCGAGGCGGGCCTGGGCGGACGCCGGGTGGCCGTCGAGGTCAACGGCGCGATCGTGCCGCGCAGCGCCCACGACGGGCACCTCCTGCACGAAGGCGACCGGGTCGAAATCGTGCACGCCCTGGGCGGCGGCTGAGGCCCAGCATTGCGTGCGCCAAGAAAAATCCCCGGGCCGAAGCCCGGGGATTCGATTTGCCTGGGTGCTCCGTCACCCGTACCGCCGCTTCACTTGTAGGCAACTACCGCCGGGCTCTCGGAGCAATGCCCCGGACCCAGCGCTCCTTCGTTGTACGAGCCGAGCACCCCGGCCAGGCTGCGCGCCTGGGTGGTCTGGGTCTTGTTGAAGCTCGACCCGACGGCGTTGAACAACGCCTCGGCACTGGCCATCGCCGTTGCCACGTCCGCCGGCATCGAAGCCCCGGCCTCGACATTCAACCGTGCCGCCATGTACTGGTGCGCCAGTTGCAGGTAGGCATCGCCTCCCTTGGGCGGGGTCTTGAACAGCGTCATCCAGCTCTTGCCCGAATTGAAGAACAGCGTGTCCTCGCCGATCTTCGCCCATGTGTCGTCGTAGGGCGCCGGGCCGTACTTGGAGTGCGTCTTCCAGTAACCCTGGGTCAGGGTGCAGCCCTGGTTGCAGATGCTCGGCACGTTGACGCTGATCACCGCCTCGTCCGAGGACCCGGTCTGGCTGTCGTTGCTCAGCAGGCTCAGCAGGTTCGGCACCACGAACAAGCACGCGTTCTGCTCGAAATCCGCGGGTGCCCAGTCGGCATGGATCGCCAGGTCCTTGACCACCTGCGTCGGATCGACGTCTCCGGTCACGTACCAGGTCTGGCTTGCGCAGATGTTGCCGTCGACCAGCCAGCTGAAGCTGGTGCCCAGGTTCAGGCCGCCCGCATTGAACAGGTCGGACACGGACGCGCATTCATCCGTCTGCGTCGTCGCCGCACCGAAGGCGTAGGCCTGGCTGCCCTGGTAGGTCGAACTGTCCGGCGGGTCGCACGCACCCGCGTTGCCGTCGGCGTCGTAGCAGACATGCGGCCGCACGATGCTGGCCCAGTTCACGCCGTCGCGCTTGCTGTCCAGGCTGGCGGTGTAGTCGCAGGCCAGGCTGGTGGCGGCAGCGATGCAATTGCTGACC
>JAKFDF010000166.1:0-5645 GCA_036676275.1 Lysobacter sp. | reverse complement strand
ATCAAACTCTTCACTTAAGTTTTGCGGCTTTCCGTCCCGAAGGACTTCCGGCCAATTTCTTGAGTGCAGTCGTCGTCACCGAGCTCCCGAATCACTCGCTGCAATTACTTGCATGAATTGATTTTGGAGACTCTGTTACGAACGCCCTGCAAATGGACAGTCATCCACCCGCCAGACGCCCGCACAAGTCACCTGCGCACACTGTCAAAGATCGTGGAACCGGCCTCAGCGCCTGGTCCCGTCCTCGTCACCGAAGTGCCCGAGGGAGCCGCACATGATACATGCCTTTCCGGGAACGTCAACACCTCGTGAGGGGCTTTTTTCGTTCCCGCCGGGGGGCGATTCACGCCAACCCGGCAAGGGGGCGCGCATTGTGCACGGTGGCCCGGGATTTTGGAAGGGGTCGGACGGCTTGACGGCAAAAGACGCCTCGCCGAAGGTCGCAGGATCGCCACCGGAGCCGCCGCCATGCCCCCTTTCGCCCGCCACCTGCTGCCTTGCCTGATGCTCACCCTCGCCGGCTGCGCCAGCAGCGGCGGTTCCTGGGTGGAGCTGGGCGGGCACCGCTACGGCGTGGAAGTCGCCGACGACGACGCCGAGCGCGAGCGCGGACTGATGTTCCGCGACCAGCTCGCCGCCGACCGGGGCATGCTCTTCATCCATGAACGCCAGGAGCCGCAGGCGTACTGGATGAAGAACACGCGCATTCCGCTGGACATCCTCTACTTCGACAACGCGCGCAAGCTCGTCTCGCAGCAGCGCGACGTGCCGCCCTGCACGCTCGGCGATGCCTGCCCGCCCTACCCGAGCAATGCGCCCGCGCGCTACGTGCTCGAACTCAATGCCGGCGAAGCGGCGCGCCTGGGCCTGCGCGACGGCGCGCAATTGCTTTTCGGCCCCGGCATCACGCCCGCACCCTGAATGTGAGACACGTGGGGGTTGCGCCGCGTTTGCGTGCAGCGCAGGCTTGCCGCATGCGCGCCGGCTTCGATCTTCCCGACTGGAATTCGCTCGCGGGGCAGGAGGACGACACCCTGCCGCTGCTCGGCACCGCGCTGCTGATCGCGCGCGACGAATACCCGCGGCTCGATGCCGACTTCTACGATGCGCTGCTGCAAGGCCATGCCGAGGAAATGCGCAGCGAGATCGAAGCGATCGAGCCGCTGCCGCTGAAGATGCAGGCGATCAACCGGCACCTGTTCGAGGAGCTCGGCTACGCCGGCAACCACGACGAGTACTACGACCCGCGCAACAGCTATATCAACGAAGTGTTCGAACGCCGGCTCGGCAATCCGATCTCGCTGGCGATGGTGCAGATGGAGGTTGCGCGCCGGCTCGGCATGCCGCTGGACGGGGTGTCGTTCCCGGGGCACTTCCTGGTGCGGCTGCCGGTCGACGATGGCGTGCTGGTGATGGATCCGTTCAATCGCGGCCGCCCGCTCGACGAGGACGAGTTGCGCCAGCGGGCGCGCCCGCACCTCGGCGGCGAGATGCCCGACGACGAGGCCCTGTACCGGATCCTGCACCCGGCATCGCACCGCGCGATGCTGACCCGGATGCTGCGCAACCTGCACGGCGTGTACGTGGACCGCGACGACTGGGAACGCGCGGTGCGTTGCGCGGACCGCATCCTCAAGCTCGCGCCCGACAATGCCGAGGCGCTGCGCGACCGCGGCCTGGGTTATTTCCATCTCGGCCATCGGCACGGCGCCCGCAACGACCTCGGCCGCTACCTGCAGCTGCACCCGCAGGCGCCGGACGCCGGCACGCTGCGCGAACGCGTGGTCGAACTGAGCGCGGGCAGCGCCAAGCCCAACTGAGGCGCCGACCCCGCCCGCCGCGCGCATCCCGTCGACAGGCGAACGCGCGGGTTACTGCAGCATCATCTCGAAATCGTCCTTGGTCACGCCGCAATCCGGGCAGGTCCAGGTATCCGGGACATCTTCCCAGCGCGTTCCCGGCGCAATGCCCTCTTCCGGCAGGCCGGCCGCTTCGTCGTAGATGAAGCCGCATACGACGCACATCCAGGTGCGGTAGGCAGTAGCGGTGGCGACGGCTTCGTTCATCGGCCCATGCGTGCGATACGGGCCGCCATTGTCCCACCGCGAGCGTGCCGCCGGAAGCGGATAATGCGGATTCCACGGTTCGCACGGCGCTCCCATCGAGATGAATCCGCATCGCAGGCGGCCCGCGCCGCGCGGCCTGTACCTGATCACGCCGGACGAAGCCGATGGCGAGCGCCTGCTGGCCCGGACCGCACCGCTATTGCCGTTCGCCACCTGGCTGCAGTACCGGAACAAGGCCGCCGGCGCGGCCGTGCGTGCGCGGCAGGCCGCCGCGCTGCAAGCCCTGTGCGCGACGGCTGGCGTTCCGCTGATCGTCAACGACGACCCGGCGCTGGCACTCGCCGTGGGCGCGGCCGGCGTGCACCTGGGCGAAGATGACGGCGACATCGCCGCCGCACGCGCCTTGCTGGGCGCCAAGGCCATCATCGGCGTGTCCTGCTACGACGATGCCGGACGCGCCCGCGCCGCGGCCGCAGCCGGTGCGGACTACCTGGCGTTCGGCGCCTTCTTTGCGTCGTCGACCAAGCCCGGCGCACGGCATGCGCGCCCCGGGTTGCTGCGACAAACCGCATCGCTGGACCTGCCGCGGGTGGCGATCGGCGGGATTACGCCGGACAATGCGCCGGCGCTGATCGCCGCCGGCGCCGACCTGGTCGCCGTGATCAGCGGCGTTTTCGACGCTCCCGATCCGATCGCCACCGCGCGCGCCTACCGCGCCCTGTTCGCCTGACCGCCCGAGACCTCGCATGCCCGCCGACCGCATCGACACCCGCCACTCGCACGCCCTGTTCGCCCGCGCCCGCGAGCTGATGCCCGGCGGCGTCAATTCGCCGGTGCGCGCGTTCAAGTCGGTCGGCGGCGAGCCGTTCTTCGCCCAGCGCGCCGAGGGACCGTTCCTGTTCGACGTCGACGGCAACCGCTACATCGACTATGTCGGCTCCTGGGGGCCGATGATCGTCGGCCACAACCACCCGGCGGTGCTGGACGCGGTGATCCGCACCGCGCGCGACGGCCTGAGCTTCGGCGTGCCCAATCCGCTGGAGGTGACGATGGCCGAGACGATCGCGCGCCTGGTGCCGTCGTGCGAAATGGTGCGGATGGTCAACTCCGGCACCGAGGCGACGCTGTCGGCGATCCGGCTGGCGCGCGGCGCCACGGGGCGCGCGCGCATCGTCAAGTTCGAGGGCTGCTACCACGGCCACGGCGATTCGTTCCTGGTGAAAGCCGGCAGCGGCGCGCTGACCTTCGGCGTGCCGACCTCGCCGGGCGTGCCCAAGGCGCTTGCGGACCTGACGCTGACGCTGCCGTACAACGACTTCGACGCCGCCACCGCGCTGTTCGACGAATGCGGCGGCGACATCGGCGGCCTGATCATCGAGCCGGTGGTCGGCAACGCCAACTGCCTGCCGCCGCGCGAGGGTTTCCTGCGGCACCTGCGCGAGCTGTGCACGCGGCATGGCACGCTGCTGATCTTCGACGAGGTGATGACCGGCTTCCGGGTCGCGCTGGGCGGCGCCCAGGCCCGCTACGGCGTGACCCCGGACCTGAGCACCTTCGGCAAGGTGATCGGCGGCGGCATGCCGGTCGGCGCCTATGGCGGCCGGCGCGAGCTGATGTCGCAGATCGCGCCCAGCGGCCCGATCTACCAGGCCGGGACGCTCAGCGGCAACCCGGTGGCGATGGCGGCGGGACTGGCGATGCTGGAGCTGGTGCAGGCGCCGGGCTTCCACGACGCGCTGGAAGCCAGGACCAACGCGCTGTGCGATGGGCTGGAAGCCGCCGCGCGCGAGGCTGGCATCGCGGTCACCACCAATCGCGTCGGCGGCATGTTCGGGCTGTTCTTCAGCAGCGGGAAGGTCGATACCTACGCCCAGGCGATCGCCTGCGACAGCGCCGCGTTCAACCGGTTCTTCCACGCCATGCTCGAACGCGGCGTGTACCTGGCGCCTTCGGCGTTCGAGGCCGGCTTCCTCTCCAGTGCGCACGGCGAGGCCGAGATCGCGGCCACGATCGCGGCGGCGCGCGATGCCTTCCGCATCGCGCGTGGCTGAGCGGCCACCCCACATGGAGCGACCCGCGATGCGACTCGAAACCCTGGCCGTGCATGCCGGCGCCGAAACCGACCTCGAAACCGGCGCGGTGGCGCCGCCGATCCACCTCTCCACCACGTTCCGCCACGGCCCGGCGGGCGAGCGCGTCGCCGGCTACGAATACCAGCGCGAGGGCAACCCGACCCAGGACAGGTTCGAGGCCGCGCTGGCCGCGCTCGAGGGCGGCGAGGCCGCGCTCGCCTTCGCCTCGGGCATGGCCGCGATCGCCGGGCTGCTGGAAACCCTGCCGGCCGGCGCGCGCGCATTGCTGCCCGACGACTGCTACAGCGGCCTGCGCTACCTCGCCACGGAATTCCTGCCGCAGCGCGGAGTCCAGGCCGACTTCGTCGACATGACCGACCTTGCCGCGGTCGCGGCCGCATGCGCACGGCCGGTCGCGCTGCTGTGGCTGGAGACGCCGTCCAATCCGCTGATGAAGGTCTGCGACATCGCCGCGCTGGCGCGGATCGCGCACGCCCATGGCGCGGTGCTGGCATGCGACAACACCTTCGCCACCCCGGTGCTGCAGCAGCCCCTGGCGCTGGGCGCGGACGTGGTGATGCACTCCACCACCAAGTACTTCGGCGGCCACAGCGACGTGCTCGGCGGGGCATTGGTGTTCGCGCGCCGCGACCGGCTGTTCGACGCGGCCATGCACCGGCGCCACATCACCGGCTCGGTGCCGTCGCCGTTCAACGCCTGGCTGCTGCTGCGCGGCTGCCGCTCGCTGCCGGCGCGGATGGCCTGGCATTGCGCCAATGCGCGCAAGGTCGCGGAATTCCTGGCGGCCCATGCGGCGATCGAACGGGTGAACTGGCCGGGCCTGCCCACCGATGCCGGCCATGCCATCGCCAGCCGGCAGATGCGCGACTACGGCGCGATGCTGAGCATCGGAATGCGCGGCGGCCGCGAAGCCGCGCTGGCCGCAGCCGGGAAATTGCGCCTGTTCACCAACGCCACCTCGCTCGGCGGCTGCGAGTCGCTGGTCGAGCACCGTGCGTCGGTCGAGGGCGCCAACCCGGTCTCGCCGCAGAACCTGTTGCGGCTGTCGGTCGGGCTGGAGCACCCGGACGACCTGGTCGCCGACCTGGCACAGGCGCTGGAAGGCTTGCGGTAATCGGATCCGCGGCGCGCCCGATCACCAGCTGCCGATATTCGGCATCGACATCCAGGGTTCGCGCGGCGGCAACGCATTGCCCTGCTGCAGCAACTCGATCGAGACCAGGTCCGGCGAACGCACGAACGCCATGTGGCCGTCGCGGGGCGGCCGGTTGATCACGACGCCCATCGCCTGCAGGTGGGCGCAGGTGGCGTGGATATCCCCGACACGGAACGCGAGGTGGCCGAAGTTGCGGGCGCTGCCGTAATCCTCCGCCGGCGTGCCGTCCGCGGCGGGCCAGTTGTAGGTGAGCTCGATTTCCGCCTCGGGACTTTCCGGCGCGGACAGGAACACGAGCGTGAACCTGCCTTGCTCGTTGTCCATGCGCCG
>JAKFDF010000165.1:0-4982 GCA_036676275.1 Lysobacter sp. | reverse complement strand
CGGCGCGACGGTAGAAACGGTCTGCGGCAAGGCTTCGGACGCCGGGCAGGATGACCGATCCCCCGATTGCGCGATCGACCTGCCGATGGACGTGCTGTTCGGCAAGGCGCCGAAGATGCACCGGGACACCGCGCACCCGCCGCCGCCGCGCTGGCCGCAGCTGGCCACCGCGGTGCTGGACCTGCACGAGGCCGGACTGCGGGTGCTCGCGCACCCGACCGTCGCGGCGAAATCCTTCCTCGTCACGATCGGCGACCGCAGCGTCGGCGGCCTTACCGCGCGCGACCAGATGGTCGGCCCGTGGCAGCTGCCGGTGGCCGATTGCGCGATCACGCTGTCGGGTTTCGAGGGTTACACCGGCGAGGCGATGGCGATCGGCGAGCGCACGCCGCTGGCGCTGCTCGATCCGGCCGCCGCCGCGCGCATGGCGGTCGGCGAGGCGATCACCAACCTGTGCGCCGCGCCGGTGGAGTCGCTCGACCGGATCAAGTTGTCCGCCAACTGGATGGCCGCCGCCGGCCACCCGGGCGAGGACGCGCGCCTGTTCGACGCGGTCAGGGCCGTCGGGCTGGAGCTGTGCCCGGAACTGGACCTGAGCATCCCGGTCGGCAAGGACTCGCTGTCGATGCAGGCGCAGTGGCCGTCCGCCGCGCAGGGCGAAGCGGGCACGCTGCGCAGATCGGTGTCGCCGGTGTCGCTGGTGGTCACCGCGTTCGCCGCGGTCGTCGACACGCGCGCGCAACTGACGCCGCTGCTGTCGCGCGAGCCGGACACCGAGCTGTGGCTGATCGGCCTGGGGGGCGGGCGCCAGCGCCTGGGCGGATCGATCCTGGCGCAATGCCATCCGCGGGCGGTGCAATCGGCCGGCGGCGGCACTGCCGCGATGCCTGCGTTCTGCGGCGACGGCGAGGGCTTCGGCGTGCCCGACCTCGACGATCCGCAGCGCCTGCGCGCGTTCTTCGAGCTGATCCGCGACGCGCGCGAAGCCGGCCTGCTGCTGGCCTACCACGACCGTTCCGACGGCGGCGCCTTCGCCGCGCTGGCGGAAATGGCGTTCTGCTCGCATGTCGGCCTGGACATCGTGCTCGACGGCTGGGGCGCGGACCGGATCGAGGACGTCTGCCGCACCCTGTTCAACGAGGAACTCGGCGCGGTGGTGCAGATCGACTGCGAGGATCGCGCCGCGTTCGCCGACCTGGTCGCGCGCCATGGCCTGATCGACTGCGCGCAGCGGATCGCGCGCCCGACCGGTGCGCCGCTGGTGCGCGTCCTCGACGATGGCGAGACCCTGGCGCAGTGGCGCTGGGACCAGTTGTTCGACGCCTGGTGGTCGGTCAGCCACGCGATGCAGCGATTGCGCGACAACCCGGAATGCGCCGACGAGGAACGCGATGCCGCGCGCCGCTTCGACGCGCCCGGGCTCAGGCCGGTGCTGACGTTCGATCCGTCCGAAGACATCTCGGCGCCGTACAGGGATGTACAAGTGCCGCGGGCGCAGGATACGCGGGAGCGGCCGCCGTACAGGGATGTACAAGTGCCGCGGGCGCAGGATGCGCGGGAGCGGCCGCCGTACATCGCCACCGGCGCCAGGCCGCAGGTCGCGATCCTGCGCGAGCAGGGGGTCAACGGACAGGTCGAGATGGCCTCGGCGTTCGAGCGCGCCGGCTTCCGCGCCTTCGACGTGCACATGAGCGACCTGGTCGCCGGCCGCGTGCGGCTGGACGCGTTCGCCGGCCTGGCCGCCTGCGGCGGCTTCAGCTACGGCGACGTGCTCGGCGCCGGCCGCGGCTGGGCCACCAGCATCCTGGAGCGCAGCGAGCTGCGCGACATGTTCGCGGCGTTCTTCGCCCGCGGCGACAGCTTCGCGCTGGGCGTGTGCAACGGCTGCCAGATGCTGAGCCAGCTCAAGCCGATCATCCCCGGCGCCGGACATTGGCCGCGCTTCCTGCGCAACCGCAGCGAGCAGTTCGAGGCGCGCTTCGGGCTGCTGGAGGTGGTGGAATCGCCGTCGCTGTTCCTGCGCGGCATGGCCGGCTCGCGGATCCCGGTGTCGATCGCCCACGGCGAAGGCCGCGCCGATTTCGATGGCCCGGACGGCACCCTGGACCGGAGCGCGGCGCGGGTGGCGCTGCGCTACGTCGGCGGCGACGGCAGCGTCGCCACGACCTATCCCGACAACCCCAACGGCTCCCCGGACGGCATCGCCGGCCTGGCCAGCGAGGACGGCCGCGTCACCATCCTGATGCCGCATCCCGAGCGCACGCCGCGCCGCGCCAACCTGAGCTGGGCGCCGCGCGACTGGCCGGAAGATTCGCCGTGGCTGCGCATGTTCAGGAACGCGCGCGTATTCGTGGATTGACGTCCCGCGCCGGACGCTGGGCGCGTTGCATGACCTGCTAAAGTCGGTGCCTCACCGCGGAGGGCGGGTCGTGAACGCAGTGGCCAATGAAGCAGTCGCCCATGCCGCGGGCGAAGGGATCGAAGCCAGCGTCGACGAGCGCGTGGTGGCGACGCTGCTGGACAAGGGCCGGCTCAAGGACGCCGACCTGGCCCGCGCGCGGCGCCTGCAGGAGGAGACCGGCGGCAGCCTGCTGACCCTGCTCGCGCGCCTGGGCCTGGTGTCCGAGCGCGACCACGCGGAAACCTGCGCCATGGTGCTCGGCCTGCCGTTGCTCGCCGCGCGCGACGCGCCGGAGCTGCCGCCCGAAGGCGTGGTGCTGACGCCGAAGTTCATGAAGCAGTTCCATGTCGTTCCGGTCGCCGAAAGCTCGGAGCACGTCGAGGTGCTGCTGGCCGATCCGCAGGACGGTTACGTGCTGGACGCGGTGCGGCTGGCGAGCGGGCGCGAGGTACGTGCCGGGATCGCGTTGCGCTCGGAGATCGACGACCTGATCGAGCGCTGGTACGGCCAGGGCCGCAGCGCGATGGGCGCGATCGTCGAGACCGCCGAAGGCGAGTCCGGCGACATGGACGATGTCGAGCACCTGCGCGACCTCGCGTCCGAGGCCCCGGTGATCAGGTTGGTGAACCTGGTGATCCAGCGCGCGGTCGAACTGCGCGCGTCCGACATCCACATCGAGCCGTTCGAGAACCGGCTCAAGGTGCGCTACCGCATCGACGGCGTGCTCGAGGAAGGCGAGAGCCCGCCGCAGAACCTGACCGCCGCGGTGATCAGCCGCGTCAAGATCATGGCCAAGCTCAACATCGCCGAGCGCCGGCTGCCGCAGGACGGCCGCATCATGCTGCGGGTGCAGGGCAAGGAGCTGGACCTGCGCGTGTCGACGGTGCCGACCGCGCACGGCGAATCGGTGGTGATGCGCCTGCTCGACCGCGAGACGGTGGTGTTCGATTTCCACCGGCTCGGCTTCACCGACAACTTCCTGCCGCAGTTCGAGCACGTGCTGCAGCAGCCGCACGGGATCCTGCTGGTCACCGGCCCGACCGGTTCTGGCAAGACCACGACGCTGTACACCGCGCTGTCGAAACTCAATACCCCGGACGTCAAGATCATCACCGTCGAGGACCCGGTCGAATACCAGATCGAGGGCATCAACCAGATCCAGGCCAAGCCGCAGATCGGGCTCGATTTCGCCAACGCCTTGCGCAGCATCGTCCGCCAGGACCCCGACATCATCATGATCGGCGAGATGCGCGACCTGGAAACCGCGCGCATCGCGATCCAGTCCGCGCTCACCGGCCACCTGGTGCTGAGCACGCTGCACACCAACAACGCCGCCGGCGGCATCACCCGCATGCTGGACATGGGCGTGGAGGACTACCTGCTGACCTCGACGGTCAACGGCATCCTCGCGCAGCGCCTGGTACGGCGCCTGGAGCCGACGCATGCCGAGCGCTATCCGGCTTCGCCGGAGGAGATCGAGAAGTTCGCGCTGCGCCGTTACCAGCCGCAGGGCGACATCTTCCTGTATCGCCCGCGCGGCTCGGCGCTGGCGCCGACCGGCTACCTCGGGCGCACCACGATCATGGAATTCCTGGTGATGAACGACGCGCTGCGGCGCGCGGTGATGCGCCACGCCGGCATGGGCGAACTGGAGCAGCTGGCGCGCGACGCCGGCATGCGCACCATGTACGAGGACGGCATCGCCAAGGCGCTGGCCGGCGTGACCACGATCGAGGAAGTCCTGCGCGTCACCGAGGACGCCTGATGCTCGTCATTCCCGCGAAGGCGGGAATCCAAGGACGTTGTTGTTCAAGGATGAACGATGGACCGACAGCCGTGTATCTATCTGCTCGCAAGCAATCGCAATGGAACTTTATATGTCGGAGTCACCAGCAACCTGATCGCGCGTATCTCGCAGCGCAAGGAGCATCTGGTAGATGGTTTCAGCGATCGCTACGACGTCAAGAGATTGGTGTGGTACGAAATGCACGAAACGATGGAATCGGCAATCCAGCGGGAGAAACGAATCAAGGAATGGAACCGCGCGTGGAAACTGCAACTGATCGACGGGATGAACCCTTCGTGGCGTGATTTGTGGCCTGATGTCACCGGCCAGACGCCAACAGCCTATGTCCATGGATTCCCGCCTTCGCGGGAATGACGGACAAGAGCAACGAGCAAGAGTAACCATTGGACCATGCCCCTTTACCGCTACAAGGCGCTGAACACCCGCGGCGAAATGCTCGATGGCCAGATGGAGGCCGCGAACGACGCCGAGGTGGTGCTGCGCCTGCAGGAGCAGGGCCACCTGCCGGTCGAGGCGCGGCTGGCATCGGAAGGCGGCGGCGAGGGCGCGTGGCGCGCGCTGTTCAAGCCCAGGCCGTTCGCCGGGCAGCGGCTGGTGCAGTTCACGCAACAGCTGTCGACCCTGCTCGGCGCCGGGCAGCCGCTGGACCGCGCGCTGACGATCCTGCTGGAACTGCCCGAGGACGAGGCCGCCAAGCGCACCATCGCCGACATCCGCGACGCCGTGCGCGGCGGCACCGCGCTGTCGACCGCGCTGGAGCGACAGCACGGCACC